>CAYHZS010000029.1:0-10291 GCA_964361185.1 uncultured Candidatus Saccharibacteria bacterium | reverse complement strand
CGAACTCGATCTACGCCCTCCCGAAGGGCGCGTACTACCGGTATACTACAGCCCGGTAAGTTCTAACGAAACAAATTCACATTCTAAAACGGGTTCATCGGTCACAAGTTTTTGCCTGCTGGCAAAACTCGCGACCCCGACTCGCGCCGTCGCGCTCCGTCTCTCAATTGCTCCACTTATCGCAACTGAGCTCGATCTACGCTCACCCCTAGAACGCGTACTACCGGTATACTACACTCCGATATGTTTTAGTGGGCGGGCGTGGGGCGCGTACTACCGGTATACTACAGCCCGATTAATTTTTCAAAATAACCTCCATACGCACATTTCTACCGGCCTGCCCCGTAGTGAGCTCCGCTCTACTACTGGGGTATACTACAGCCCGTATTAAAACCCAAGATTAGCACAAGTTCTTCACTGTTAAAAGCCTACTATTCAAATTCATACACCACGTCCTTCCTTTCTACCACCACTTTCCAGCCGTTACGTTTGGCGTGTTTGTATAATTTCATGTTGGGATTGAAACAAATCGGATTCTCCACAGAATCAAGAAGTGGGATGTCGCTTTCCGTGTCGCCCACGCCAATTGAACCCTTGAGCGTAAGTTTTTCTTTCTCAACAGCGCGCTTCACAATATTGGCTTTGTTCATTATTAAGGGCTCGTCCATGCGCTTGCCGGTAAAGCACTCACTCGGTCCAAGTTCAAGCAAAGTGCCATAAGACTTGTCAAAACCGAGCGCGTCACTAAATATGTCCACGGTCGTTTTTGGCGAATGCGAAACTGCCAAAAGAAAATAACCTTCCTTCTTCAATTTTTTAATCAAATCGCGCGTATAGCGGTACGTGTGATTGGAATATCTTTCCACCACTACTTCCGATGCCTTGAAAAAGTCTCCGTAATATACGCCTTTTATATTTTTAAGGAAAGACTGAACTACCGCATTTATATATGATTCATAATCTCCGTCGCGCGCCAGCCATTTTTTGTATTCTCTTTCGTACTCCTTGCGCGCAGACTCTTCAAACAAACCTTTCTCTATGAGCACATTCACCAGTTCAATCAGCAGGCTTGAACGGAATATCGTTCCGTCTATGTCAAAAATAGCGACTTTTTTCATTTAATAAGTATGTCATATCTAATTTTTTACGCTTTATTGACAAAAAAATAGGATATAGTAGAAATAGTTCAGCAATTTCGTACCAACAACCACCAATGGAGGAGTTATGCCTCAGCAGCAATCCTACTGTCTCGACGTTCGTGTTGGATACGACTCAAGATATGTGGAAGAACTTGTAGAATTCTTGAGGCGAACAGGCGCGCCATTTGGCGTCACCAAGGGACGGCGCGGAAGAATGGATGGTGTGAAAATTCTCCGTGTACATACATCCAACGCCGAGGAACTCATCAAGCACATCGAAAACGGAGTCCGCACTGGTGATGATAACGAGTATGAAATTCACTACTCGGCAATCGACGCCAGGCGGTGCATGAACTTCCTCCCGGATTACGACAGCCCGCTAGGACATAAGGAATTTGACATCATTCCAGCCACGGAAACGACAAATCCGTAATGCTCGAAACCGCCCCCGACTCAGGGCGGTTTTTCGTTGCCCGATTTCCACAATATCTATTCTGGTATTCTTGAGAATACTAGAATAGATTATCCAACTATGAAAAAGCGCCGTCCTCGACTACTGTCGGGACGGCGCGTGCCGTGCTTCACTATCTCGGCCTCGGGCAATTCGCGCCCACAACGTAACCGAACCACTCGCGAAGAGAGAGCCCTCTCCACCCACCCCGGCAATCAGGCCGGAACTCTTCTGGAAAAACAAAAGTGATGCTGAGTCCATTTGGGCTCATAATGAACAGGTCTCTTTCCCCATCCGGCACTGCATACCTTGTGTCCCCGCCGACAACGCCGTCTGCCGTCTTCTTTTTCACTTCTAAGAACTTCTCTGACAGACGGGAACATTTTGCCCAGTTGGGTTTTTGCCCGCTTTTCTCCATCACACAGAAAGTGCTCTCGCCCGTGGCTATCGCGCACCGTGCCGTGCCTTCAGGAAGCATTGTGTTGTTTATAACCTTGAACCCGTAAAGTGGGCACTCTGGCCTTGGAACGGGGCTTTTCGGCATAAACACCGTCTTTGTATCGCTTTTCACGCGCTCTCCTTCTGTTTATTTGTCGGACAATCCTTAAGATAAACTATATTAAAGTGAGTATTCAGGCAAGTTTTAAGAGTATCCATCATATACGGAAAGCACCATTCCGTATGGTGTCTTCAATTACCTGATTCCTTTTTCTTCCTCTCTTTTTCTGACTTCATTTTCATCAAGCCCCAGATAATGCGCCACTTCGTGCCAGACTGTATCGCGCACGAGTTCGCGGAGTCGCGCCATGTCGCCATTTGCCTCATCTTCAATCGGACGCTGATAAATAGTTATGGTGTCCGGCATTGTCGGCCCCACTCCGTAATTATCACCACGCGCCGTCATCGGCATGCCTGTGTATAAACCAAAAAGAGTCTCGTTTTCTTCAAGTTTTTCCTGATGCCTGATTTCTTTCGATGGCTCATCCTCCACCAAAAAAGCCACGTTCTTCAATTTAGCGCGGAATTTTTCCGGAATGGCTTCGAACCCATCCTCCACCAGCTTTTCAAACTCTTCATGGGTCATTTTTTATTAATTTTAACACTAATTTGGTTCGCTTGAACATTCAATACCCAAAATAAGCACCTGTTCATAACAAAATTGTGGCAAATCAGTCTAGGGGTATACTTATAAGAGATAGGGTCGAGCGTGAATTAATTATTCGCATAATGCCAAAAACTATGAAAATCGGAGGATGGGTTCTTCTCGTCGTCGGTCTTGTCGCGACATGGTATACCTGGTCATCAGGAATGGGCGCTGCTTACATGGTGGTTTCTTTGGTGGTAGCAGCCGCAGGCCTGTGGCTAGCGCTTAGAAACGATGGTAGTCCGTCAGTGTAGGTTTAGACACGCGTGTTTAGCAAAAAATCCCCTTCTGTTTAATAGGGGATTTTTTGTTGACCCACCATCCAATTTGACAATATTGTCTATACGTTATACACTGCCAACCAGACATCTGATTAAAGGGGCATCCGACATGGAAAGTCGTAAACTGACGGAACTGCTACGACGTTTGAGAAGCCGGGCAGGAGAGACGGGCAAGCGCCAAAGCTACTGGATTGAGAAGGAGGAGCTGAGATTCCTCCTGTGCTCGGCCAAATACGACACCTGCCAGCTTAATATTGACCAAAAAGACGGCACCTATAAGACGGTCGTAATGGTCGGGGGACTCAGGTATCAATACGTCGGCGACCAGATCGAATGCTAGTCCTTCGGTAAAATTCCCAGACTCTCAATGAAATCAAGTTTGCCTGACACCAGGTGAGCAAAACGACTGGCTGTATCACGGTCTTTGGGAGCCGTGTCCTGCCAAGACGTGCCGTACAACTGAACGCAGAGCTTGTTATGCAAGCTTCTGCGTTTTTTTTCACTATTTGTAAGAAAAGTCTCGGAATGAGAAGACATTTCCTGTACTACCACCTCTGAATACTCTTCACAGGTTGCCTTTACGGAATCGTAAGCCGCGGTCCCCTCTCTTGGAATAATCTCTTTCCTTAATCCGGCATCAAAAGCCGCTTCCTCCAGGTCGCTTTTTGGACGTTTTTCTCTATGCTCCGGAATAATTATTTTCTCACTCATAAATTAATCCTACTCTATCTCAAAAAATTTTCCGACTAAAATGCCGATGCCTATGGCGAGTCCGCCTAAAATAGCCATGCGGGTAGCCCTTCTCCATGGCTTTATACGCGAAAGTTTCCCGTTGACAAAACCGAGGATGAAAAGAGTTAGGAGAGAAAAGCCGACCGATGCATACAGGGCTAATGCCCCGCTCCAAACCAAATATGGGAAAATAGGAATAAATCCGGCAATCAGAAACGAAACAAACATGATAAAGCTCCCTACAAATGGTAGGCGGTCGGAAACTTCCGATTGAGCCACATACTCCTCTGCAGAATCTTCAGACAGAAAGCTTCCCACCGCCATGGAAAAAGCTTCCACGAACACATAAATGAACCCCGTCAGAAGTATCGTAGCATGGGGAACTTGACTCGTAGCAATGCCCGACAATAGGCCGACTGTTGAAACTAGGCTGTCTTCAACACCAAAGATAAAATTTCTGATATAAAGCGAAAATCTTGAACGTTCTTCCATTACTGTATTTTACCACGCCGGCGGGCTTATTTCATCGGCGCCTGCCCGGCAGTTTTTGAGACAGCGTTTACCAGGTCGGTTATATGGAAATATTTGCCAAGTTCGTTTTGCCAATCCTTTTTATCCGTATATACGTCCGGATCGACACCGCGCCCTTCTATCGGCTGATTGTCGTCTCGAAGCGTCAAACTGTGAACCAAAAGGAGTGAGTACTTCTCGGCCGGGTCAATTATTGTTTCTATCGGATATGTATTCTCCACTGTCCCCCATCCTCTCGTCGGCATACCAACCACGCGAGCCAACTTGAAGCGTTTAAAAACGGCGGTAATGAGTTCGGCCGTGGACTGAGTCATATTATCCGTAAGTATCGCTGTCTCTTTATAGCGGTCAAGTTCTGAGGCTTTTGCAAGCACGGTTCTTTGAACTTGGTAATCTTCCTTGTGGAAAAGGTCGAAAGCATACTGATTTTGTCCTAAAAACGCGCCCAAAAAATACTGCGCGAAATCAAGCGACCCGCCTATATTGCTCCTTAAGTCTAGAATCATGCTGTTTAGCCCGGATGTTGTCGAAGCGTTTACTATAGCCATACCGAATTCCTGAAGCGTCGTAGGAGAAATTTTATTTATGTAAAGATAAAGAGTTTTCCCTCCGATAACTCTCGGAAAAACCGTCGGCTCTATTTGATTTTGATCATAAAGAGTCTTGGCTTCCGGTTTAGTAAGAACTTCGCGGGCATAGTCGACCTTGGCAAGCTCTTGTTTGGCCTCCGGAGTATTTAACTTAGATAGCTCAGTTTTCTTATCCAGATAAGCTTGTTCCACTTTTTCCGAAGTGGCTCCTTTCTCAATTCCCAAATCTTTGTATAAATCTCTTGAGCGGTCTATATTGCTCACGTTCTCGCGAAGAACCGTCTCATCTTTGGCAGAAAGCAGGCCATTTCGGCCGGAGGGAGGAAGATTATAAAGAACAATTATGGCTGTATCAAGCGCGAGTTTTTTTCTTGATTCATTTGATAAAGGCCCCATCGCTACCCCGAGCATCTTAGCGGTACCGGCGCGGTCTTTAGTGGGAAGAACCACAGTCTCAGGGGTCGTGCTTCCGGCTTTGGCCAGAGCCAGATGAAAAAGGTCGGCCAAATCGGCATCCGGAGCCTTTTTCCAAAAAGTGCTCTGCACTTTGTCAAACACCTCCATGTCAAAACGGACAAATTGATCTTCTTCCTCCGGAGTTTTGTAAGCGACTTTTATTCCTTCGCCGAAACCAACAAGTTTTTTTATCTGGCTGAAAGAATTTAAGGATTTTAAGGATTCCAAACTACCTCCGTTTTTGTAAATTGCATAACCGCCGTATCCCAAACCAGGAATAACGACAACGATGAAAATTCCGAGGAGTATCCAGCTTCTGCGCATTTGCCTAGTATATATGCCGACGCTGAATAGGCGAAATTTTTCTGGGGAAAACACGTTCGCCGTGCTCGGCTTGGCACACTTCGCACTGCTGTGCTCATTGTCTCGGCGCCGTCACGCCTCGAAATTAAAACAGGCGGTTCCCTGAGGAACCGCCTGTTGCTTCTTGGAGAACGGGGCTACTGCCCCCGTGCTGATGCCGGCGCCAGACTAGGCCGCCTTGCGCTGCGGCGACAGGTCCACGACGTGGAGCTTGCCCAGCCCATGCCTGGTCATCGCGGTCACCGCGGCACCGGTCGGCTGATCGATTTCGCCCTGGAACATCGCATTGAACGAGAGCATCAGTGCCTTGGCGGTAGCAATGTCGAGCAGCTTGCGCTTTTCCTCCTGGCCCAGCTGCTGGGTCACCACGAGCACCTTATCGCCGAACTCGGCCAACGTGACTTCCTGGTAGCCCGTCTCGCCGGTGACGCCGAAGTGGCGGACGCCCGGAACCGTCTTGTCGATCTGGATGTCATAGATGTCCACGTTGGCGGACAGCGGGCCAGCCTTCAGCGTGATGGTGTCGTTCCCCTTCGCGTCGATGGTCGACAGGGCGCTCAAGGCAGCGGCGACAGCTACGGCGATTGTGGTCTGGTTTCTCTGGCTTTGCGGCTTTTTCAAGGTAATTCTCCTTCGTTAGTTAAGTGGATGGTTTGTACAACTCCGCTTCCCCTCCGCCCTAAGCGGTAGAACCGGAAATCGCCCAAAAAGACGATTTCGCTATGCTACACCAAGCCCTTTTTTGTGTCAACCCCTGTGAAATATTCGCTTACGAATTGGGCCTTCGGCCATTTCACGGGGTCAACCCTATAGTAGTAAATAGCCTTGGAAAAATTGAAGAACGTTAAAAGGCAACCGCGCAGAATGTCCGACATCCGATTGAGATGTTGGACAAAATTACCCTAAATCATTATAAAACCTAAAATAGTCGCCCCTATCCAACCCAATGCGGAGGTAGCGCCAGAGATAAGCAGTGGCAATCTCTCGCGAAAAGTAAGCTCGCTAAATTTTCTGGTGAAAGCAATAGGCATAAGCTTATTTATAAAAAACGAATTGACCACGATAAGCCCGACAAAAAACATCTTTATGTAGAATTTTGGCACCTCCGTAATATAATCGCGCATCGGCCAAAATAGCAGGAATCCGGAGAGAATCATAAGCGCGAGGCCTATGCTTACCAATTTGTGGTGGAGGCGTATTTTTTCCTCGTCCAAAAATTCTTTTTTACCGCGCATCCACGAAAAAGCCTCCCAATCGGACATGACGATAACAATAGCCGTAAGCCCTAGTATTATGAGATGCACCGGTACGAGATATTCCTGCATAAATTTCGCCGAATTTGGCTGAATAATTTTAAAATAATTAATTAATATGATAACATTAAAAGCCTATGAACAACAAAATTATCGGGTTAGTAGTTCTTATTATTATAGCGGGTATAGCGGGTTTTTATTATTACGCTCCTAAGACAGCGGATGACTCCGGAAGCGCGGGCTCTTCTATGCCCGTGCCGGAAGTCGGAAATCAGACTCCAGATACAGCGGTTGAAAAAACAGTAGCCAAGGAATTTGTTATTGACGGTAAGGATTTCTCTTTTGCGCCGGCCACTATGACGGTAAGCAAGGGTGAATGGGTAAAAATAACGCTCAAAAATACGCAGGGGTTCCATGACCTAAGGATAGAGGGCTACGATATCGGTACGGAAAAAATTCAAGCCGGAAATGAGAGTTCTTTTGAATTTTTGGCGGACAAAGTTGGCACATTCACTTATTACTGTTCGGTAGGAAGCCACCGCCAGAAGGGCATGGTAGGCACGTTTGTCGTTAAATAAGGATAATAAAAAACCGCCCCTCCCTGACTTACAGGGAGGGGCGGTTTTTTTAATTGCGCTGATTACACGCGTGTTACATTCTCGGCGGCCAGGCCTTTTTCGCCTTCTTTCACTTCAAAAGTGACTGCGTCGCCTTCGTTCAGTTCGTCAAATGTAACGCCCTGAACTGACTTAGAGTGGAAGAAAAGGTCCTTCGCGAGCGATGAATCCAAATCCTCTGTCTCTAACGAGAGTTTTGATTGTTCCGTTCATACGTCTTTTTTCAAAATTAAGCTATGCTAAGTTCTAAGAAACTCGACTCTGCTTCCGCGCCTCTTTGGCACTAGGATTGAAATAATATACTAAAACTATGAACTTGTCAACTCCTATATAAAATCTATCCGGAAATTATACATTCCCATAGAACAAAACCCCTGTATGTTTGTGCCCGTTTTCTGTGGAGGAATCTCTATGTCCAAAGAGCTGTTAGGCTCCAGATTTTTGCTGTATCCCAAATCTGGAATTCTTAAAGCAATTGAGCAGTCGAATGTGCCCTTAGTTATCATGCGTAGAGTTGTGGGCGTATTAGCTTTAGCCACCGAAATTCTTGGCGAATATCCGCCCTTGGCGACTACTGTCACTATCTGCTTCCCTCCGGAAACCGAAATATTCTCTCCCGGAACGGAAGTGTTTAGCGGAGCTGCTCCGGAATAGCCTTTCCAAAAGACTATTCCCCCGCCCAAGAGTATCATTGCTATAAGTATTGTCGCGCCAGTTTTGTCCATGATTATTTATTTCGTTTTCCTATCATATCAGAAACTGAACAATGGCGGAATTATCTGCGTGACAACCAGACTGTTAATCAAGTTAAGCACGCCGAAAAAAATTACCACCAGCCCTGCTGTTTTGAAAAATACGCCAGACTTGGCGCTATCGCGCATTCCGAAAGAGCTGAAGCTGATAAGGGCAAGGACCGGAAGCGTCCCAAGCGCGAAGGAAAACATCGTGAGCGCCCCGACCCAGAAACTTCCCGTGGTTAAAGCATAAAGCTGCATCGCCTGCGTAAATCCGCATGGCATGAAAAAAGTCGCCGCGCCCACGATAAAGGGAGTGAGAGTATGATTTACTTCTTTAAGCTTGAGCACGTAGCGCCCCAAGACTCCCGGGAGAGAGAGCTGGAGCCTCCCCGCCCACGGGAAAATATCAAGCAGATTTATTCCCAACACTATCAGTACCAAAGCGACAAGCAGGCCGAATATAAACATTCCGGTTATCCCTAACTGAAAGACAGACCCGATCGCGCCGACTACTCCTCCTAGAATAAAAAAGGAAATAAGCCGGCCAATATGAAATAGCGCCTGCGGTTTTACTTTATCTCCTCCCTTGGCGAAATTGGCCGACATGGAAAGAACGATTCCGCCGACAATAGCCATGCAAGTTGAAACAGAAGCCACGAGCCCGATGATAAAAGCCGTGCCGTAGGTTACGGTTGAAATGTTCACCAAATTAACAATTCCCATCTTCTGAAGAGCGATGAAGAAAGCTATAAAAGCGAGCGCGAACGGCACGGCCATTTTAAATTCCCCCCATAGGGCTTTGTGTTTCGTTTTTCCGAGTGAAATTGAGTAGCCATGTGGTTCCACCAGCTTGGATAATTCCTTGGCTATGTGTTCATCGGTTTTTCCGCCGAAATCCCCTTCCACCTCAACGGAATTAGTATTAAGCGTCGCTTTTACATTTGAAACATTTTTCAAATCGCCTATTTCACTCTCTATGAGCACGGTGCACGAAGCGCAGTGCATTCCATTTACGTTGAATTTATACTTCTGCATAAAATTAGAGTGACTTAGTTTTTAAACGAAGAGAATTACCGACTACGCTCACACTACTAAATGCCATCCCGGTACCAGAATAATTTCTGGCTACATAAATTATTCGGTACGGGACGAGACGTGGTGATGTCATATTTTTTTGGTCTTAAGGCGCAAAGAGTTTGTAACCACACTCACGCTACTAAAAGCCATGGCAAATCCGGCAAACACCGGACTAAGCATCCAGCCGAAAACGGGATAAAATATTCCACTCGCAAGCGGTATTCCCACGACATTATATACAAAAGCCCAGAAAAGATTCTGTTTTATCCCCCGCATGGTCATTTTAGAAAGATTCACGGCCTTTACGAGTTTTGATATGTCGCCGTGGAGAAGCGTGATGCCCGCTGATTCAATGGCCACATCCGTGCCTGTTGCCATAGCAATGCCGACATCTGCCTGTGCCAAGGCCGGCGCGTCATTTACTCCGTCCCCCGCCATGGCCACAATCTTTCCCTCTGCTTGTAATTCTTTTATTTTGAGGAGTTTGTCTTCGGGCATGACTTCCGCGACCACTTCGTCTATGCCTACTTGCTTTGCTATCGCAAGCGCCGTGTTTTTATCATCCCCCGTGAGCATTACTACTTTTATGCCAAGCTTATGAAGATCTTTTACTGCTTCTACCGCTTCCGGTTTTATAGCGTCGGCAACCATTACTACCCCGAGTACTTTTTCCTTAATCGCCAAAATTACCGGCGTTTTTCCTTCCGTTGTTTCCTTTTGTATTGTCTCGGAATTAAATTGCAAACCCAAATCTTCCACAATCTTTACGTTGCCGGCAAAATAACGCACGCCTCCGATTTCTCCCCAAAGCCCCTTGCCTTTGATTGCGCTAAAATTATCCGTCTGAACAAATTCTATTTTGTTTTCTTTGGCGTAAGACACGACGGCATGAGAAATAGGATGTTCCGATTTATTTTCAA
>CAYHZS010000028.1:0-10391 GCA_964361185.1 uncultured Candidatus Saccharibacteria bacterium | reverse complement strand
ATGTTGAATATTCAGAAAATATATATGGAGGAGAAGTCAGTACGCAGGAAATTTTAAAACAGACGCCTTCTTCGGCGACGTTCGCGCATTTCAAAGACGTGGCGCACACCAAAAGTGAGAATTTGTTTGACGGTCTTTTGAATGAAGTATAAAAAAAGCCAGTCCGGTGAGGGGCTGGCTGAAGTGCGACAAGTGATACAAGGAATCTGGGTGGCTGGGGCTACTCGGCGTTCTCGGCGGTTTCGCCCGAGAGGGCAACGAGCTTGCCGTCGCGGACGACGAGTGCGTTCTTTGCCGGCTCTTGCTGTTTGCCGACAAAGTTCACCGTTGCCGGGTTTCCGACCGCCTGGTTGTCCCACACGTGGGCAAACCAGACGCTCTTTGCGAGCGCGCGGAGAGCATCCTGCACCTTCCGGTCGAGAGGGATTCTGTTTTCCCCGCGGACGAACGATAGGACCACCACGAACTTGGTGGTTTTCCCCGGGTCGCGCTTTTCGTAGTAGTGCACGGATTCGAGCGCGAAGCCATTATTCGCCAGACCGCGCCGGATGAATCCGGCGTGAGCGAGTGGTAGGTTGGCGAAGACGGGAGTTCCCGTGTCCACCTTTCCTGCGCGAACCCGTCCGGTTTCGGCGAGGCTGAAACGCCCCGCCTTCATCGCTTCAAGCTTGTGGGCTCCGGCGATGACGCCCTCGTCCCTGCGCTCCACCGGCGGAATACCCGGTGGAATGTGCTTTTCGTTGGTGAAGAAGAACTTGACCAGTATCTTGTCCTGAACCGAAAGGTCCAGTCCTGCCACGGCTGCGTTCGCGTTCATTTATGGCCTCACTTGTCTATTTGGTTGTCAATATCCCGCGTTTAAGCGGGGGATTTGAACTCTTGTGTTACTGGTGTTCATTATAGCACAAATTATGATTGTGTCAATATCGGCTGGGAAACAAGATTGACAGCCGTCCTTTACCCGTATAGAATGCCCACAAGCTCATTTGAGCTTGTTTTTAGGGATACGCTTCGTTTTGATCCGCTTTTCTCCTTTGGGGATGACCTCAAAGAATGGAAGCGAGATATCAGGCGGAGTAGTCCCGCAGATTACTTTTTATGGCAAAAACATCAACCAAGGCGCGTTCAGCCAAGAAACCGAAGTTCAGTTCCCGGAAAACGAACCGCTGTTTTAAATGTGGCCGAGGGCGAGGATTTATGCGTGAATTCGGATTGTGCCGTATTTGTTTCCGCGAATTGGCCAATGAAGGGATGCTTCCGGGTATTAAGAAATCGAGCTGGTAATGTTTTTGCAGATTATGCGATAAGTCTAAGAGACATTAAAAGAGTTTTAATAATCAATAATTTATAACAAAGTAAGTAAAAGCAAAAATTTAGGCGGGTGGCGATTTTTATAGTCGTTTCACTCCTTAAAAATCAGCCATGGATCCTATCTCCGACATGTTAATAAAAATAAAGAACGGCAGTCTGGCTAAGAAAGAGTCAGTGGTGACTCCGCATTCAAAACTGAAATTTTCCGTTGCCTCTGCTCTGTTGAAAGCCGGTTTTATTTCTGGGGTTTCAAGAAAGACTAAAAAATCCAAGCCTATGCTTGAAATACTTATTGCTTATGACAAAGAAGGAACGCCTAAAGTGCATGACATAAAAAGGATTTCTAAGCCGTCGCGCAGAATATATAAGGGAGTAAAAGACTTAAGACCGGTTCGCCAGGGTTACGGCATGACAATGCTTTCGACCCCCAAGGGAATCCTTTCTGACCGCGAAGCGCGCAAAGAGAATGTCGGAGGCGAGGTCATGCTTACGGTATGGTAATAGCTTCGCCACGATACCAATATACGAATGTATGCGAATAACTACGAATAACTGAAACATAAAAACATGTCCCGGATAGGAAAACAAACAATAATAATACCAGTCGGGGTAACTGTTCTCAAAAACGGACAGAATATTGCCGTTAAGGGAAAGGAGGGGGAAGTTTCCCGCGCATTTAAGGATGATGAAGTGAATATAAATATTGAGAATTCTGGGATTACCCTGTCCCTCCAAAAAGATAATGTCTCGGCCCGTTCTTTGTGGGGCACCTATGCTTCTCATCTTAAGAATATGATAGAGGGTGTCACGAAGCCCTATCAAAAGAAGCTTATCCTGGAGGGGATAGGGTTTAAGTCGGAAGTGTCGGGAACAAATATGACCCTGTCTCTTGGTTTTTCCCATCCCGTGAAAATAGAAATACCCGCCGGCATAAAAGCAACGGCCGAGAAAAATGTCATTACCATTACTGGTGTAGACAAGGAAAAGGTTGGAGAGTTCGCGGCTAAAATACGGGCCCTAAAGAAGCCAGAACCATATAAGGGGAAAGGGTTCAGGTATGAAAAAGAAGTAATTAAGCGCAAGCAGGGAAAGAAGTCAGCGTAAAAAGATGAATCCCGTAGTAGAAAATGGCATAGGGGTTCTAAAGAATTCACGATGACATCATGACAGACAATTACAAAAATAATCAAAAAGTGTGGTAAAGTAACTCCCCAAGGAGTAATGCCATTTTTCACTATCGGGATGAAATTACTTAGAAACAAAAAAAGCATAAAGCGCTCACGGCTCCATCAGAAAGTGAGGACAAAGATTTCCGGAACGAAAGAAATTCCGCGTCTTTCAGTTTTTCGCTCGAGTCGTTTTATGTATGCCCAGCTTATTGACGATGTATCGGGCAAAACCCTGGCAGCAGCTTCCGATTTAACTGTAAAGAAAGGAAGCAAAGCGGATAAAGCCAAGACTGTCGGGCTAAATCTGGCTCTTCTCGCCAAGGAAAAGAAAATTTCGAAAATAGTCTTTGACCGCGGAGGGTTTTCTTACGCCGGCAGGGTTAAAGCGCTTGCCGACGGAGCCCGCGAAGGAGGACTGCAATTTTAATTTAAATCTATGACCAAAGAAGACGAAATCAAAAATGAAATAACTGGAGCGGTTGATGTAGCCGCAACAATACCCGGAGAAATCGCGGAAGATATTCCGGCACCGGTCGAGATTGCCGTTGTTGAGAAAGTTTTCGACAAAGCCGGTTTCCGTGGTGGGGACAGGAAACAACAGCGCCGAGGAGGGAGACCAGCGGGAAGGCGCGGGTCGTTTGAGCGTGCCAAGCCTGAATTTGAGCAAAAAATGATAGACATCCGCCGTGTGACCCGCGTGGTGGCTGGTGGCCGGCGCTTCAGTTTTAGCGTCGCTTTGGTCATTGGAGACAGGAAAGGGTCTGTCGGAGTAGGGACCGGGAAAGCCAACGACACGTCTCTTGCCATAGAAAAAGCTTTTCGTGACGCAAAAAAAAGCATGATTAAACTCAAGCTCACTAAAAATACATCCATCCCTCATTCCGTGGAGGCCAAGTATTCAAGTGCTTCTCTTATGCTTATGCCTAATAAAGGAAAAGGATTGGTGGTTGGTAGCTCGGCGCGTATTGTGCTTGATTTAGCCGGAGTTAAAGATGTAACAGCTAAAATTCATTCCGGGTCTAAGAATAAATTAAATATTGCCCGCGCGACCGTAAGGGCCCTTGGAAATCTTTTGCTTCCGCGTGAGAGAGCTATTTCCAAAGACGAGGATAAGAGAGAAGGTAATAAAAATTAAAGATTTTATAGTTGTCGTCACTTCATTAATCATCCACCATGCAATTACACGAATTAAAACAAAATATATCCAATAGAAAAGCCCGACGGGTCGGCCGCGGAGCAACCCGCGGGAAAACTTCAGGACGCGGAACCAAAGGGCAAAAAGCCCGCGCGGGACACAAAATACGTCCGGCTATAAGGGATATAATAAAGAAGTTGCCGAAAAGGCGTGGAAGGGGAATTCATCCGAACAAGGTAATAGGCCCGAAAGCTTCTCCGGTAAATTTGGAAGTCCTTGAAAATTCTTTCAAGAATGGAGATATTGTTACTCCGGAAATCTTGGCTCTTAAGGGAATCGTGAGGAAGGTTCACGGCCGAGTGCCTGTGGTTAAAATACTGGGAGACGGGGAAATTTCAAAAGCCTTTGTCGTAGAACGCTGTCTGGTTTCCGCAAGTGCCAGAAAGAAAATTGAAACAGCGGGAGGATCTGTAAAATAAAATCATGGATATTTTGATTAGCAAACTGAAACTCATCGTCCACGACAGGGTTCTTCTGACCAGGATACTTTTTGTCGTCGGAGCACTTATCATTTTTCGTGTTCTTGCCGTCATCCCAATTCCGGGGGTTGACTCCTTAAGACTGGCTCAATTTTTAAACAACAATCAGTTTTTTGGTTTTCTTGACGTGTTCTCCGGTGGCGGGCTAGCTACTCTTTCCATAGTGATGCTTGGAGTGGGGCCTTACATTACCGCCTCCATCATTATGCAACTCCTTACTATAATGGTGCCCCGTATTAAGGCGCTTCTCCACGAGGAAGGCGAAGCCGGCAAGCAAAAATTCATACAATATTCTCGATTTTTGACCGTTCCCTTGGCCATTCTCCAAGGTTGGGGATTCTTAGTATTACTTTCTAAGCAGGGAGTTCTTGTTGGCTTGAGCACGGCGGAAATGGCGGTCAATCTTATCGTTATAACCGCCGGAACGATGCTTCTCATGTGGATTGGAGAGCTCATTTCCGAGTATGGCATAGGAAGCGGAGTATCGCTCATAATTTTTGCCGGTATAGTGGCGCGGATTCCATCCACTATTTCTCAGATGATATTTTCCTTTGATGTTTCTCAGATTCCGGTTTACCTGGCCTTTCTTGTCGCTGCGCTTGCAGTAGTGGCAGGTGTTGTTTTTATAACCGAGGCGGAGCGCCCACTTCCTGTAACTTACGCCAAGCGCGTGCGTGGCATGAAAGTTTACGGAGGAGTTTCCACTTATCTGCCCCTTCGCATTAATCAGGCCGGCGTTATTCCGATAATCTTTGCTTTGTCTATCCTCCTTTTCCCTCAAATGATAGGTCAATTTATGGTTGCCATGAACAATGGTATCGTACAGCAAATCGGCCAATTTATGCTCTCTATAGTGCAGAACTCCTGGCTTTATGCAATCGCTTATTTCCTGCTGGTATTTCTTTTTACCTATTTTTATACGGCAGTTACTTTTGATCCTGAAATGATAGCCACTAATCTCCAAAAAAACGGGGCGTTTATTCCGGGAGTTCGCCCCGGCAATTCCACTGCTGAATATATCGGCCGGGTGCTGAACCGAGTGACTCTTTTCGGTGCCCTTTTCCTGGGGTTTGTCGCTGTACTTCCTCTCATAATGCAGGGGTTGACCGGAATTACCACGCTTGCCATCGGCGGTACTGCCCTTCTTATCGTTGTTTCGGTGGTTCTAGATTTAATCAAAAAAATCGATGCGCAGATTTCGATGCGGGAGTATTAGCATCCAGCCTATAGTCTATAGTTGATAGTTTGTAGTAAAATACAAACGATTAATACGTTTATTAACTACAGACTATAGACTACCAACTATGGACTACCCCCAAACTTTTATCCTGATTGGCCGTTCGGGTTCCGGCAAGGGAACACAGGCAAAACTTATTCAGGAATATCTAAAGAAGAAAGACCCATCTTTGCCGATTTTATATATAGAAACGGGAAATAAATTCCGTTCGTTCCTGGAGGAAGATTCCTATTCTAGCAATCTTTCAAAGGACATTTATCGTAAGGGAGAACTTCAGCCCGAATTTTTGGCCGTTTACATGTGGGGCGACATAATGATCCGCGAGGTTACGGGGAATGAGCACATTATTTTGGACGGCACTCCTCGCAGATTGCGCGAGGCCATGATTTTGGATACGGCTTGTGTTTTTTTCAAAAGAAAATTTCCGGTCATCATAAATATTGAAGTTTCCAAAGAATGGTCCAAAGAGCGCTTAAAGGGCAGGAAGCGCGCGGACGATATCGATGAAGCCGAAGTGGAAAAACGCTTAAACTGGTTTGACGCCGAAGTCGTTCCGGCAATAAACTGGTTCCGCTCAACAGACGGATACAGGGTGGTGGATATTAATGGCGAACAGCCCATTGAAGAAGTATATGACGATATGATATCTGCTCTGTTCGGTTCTTGATATGGGAACAATCATAACAAACAAAAAAGAGGAGGACATTGTGAGAGAGGGCGGCAGACGCCTCGCTTTTGTTTTATCTGAAATTGAAAAATCAGTAAAGCCGGGTGCAAAGACCATAGAGCTTGATAGGCTGGCCGAGAAGCTTATACGCGAGAAAGGTGACACTCCGGCATTTCTAAATTACACTCCCGACGGCGCGATACGCCCTTATCCGGCAACTCTTTGTGTTTCCGTGAACAATGAAGTGGTACATGGCATTCCAGGTAATCGCGAACTTAAAGAAGGAGATATCGTCGGGCTTGATTTGGGTCTGAAACATGGTGGGTTTTTCGTTGACGCGGCCATAACCGTACCGATTGGCAAAGTTTCACTGTCCGCTTTGAAGCTCGTAAAGACAACTTATGAATCGATGATTGCGGGCATAGGCGCGATGAAAGATGGAGGCCGATTCGGGGACATTGGAGAAGCGGTAGAAAAAGTGGCTAGTCGGGAAAAATTCGGAGTGGTCAGAATACTGGGCGGACACGCTATAGGCAGGCATATACACGAAGAACCCTTCATCCCTAATTATGGGAAAAGAGGGACAGGCCCGTTTATTAAGAAGGGAATGTTGCTTGCGATTGAGCCTATGCTGAACCAAGGAGGAGACGAAGTGTATCTGGACCGCAAAGATGGCTATACTTTCCGCACGTTGGACGGCTCCTTGAGCGCGCATTTTGAACACACTGTTCTTATAACCAAAGAGGGTGCGGAAATACTTACAGTAGTTTAGCTTGTAGTTTCGCGCAGTTTAGTTAGTGCAGTGCGTAGTAGTTTGGTGTTTGAATTTATGTTTAAGCATTCGAATGAACAAAAACTTGCGATAGCAAGTATTTGTTCGTGGAAGGATACAATGCTATTATTATCAAAATATGTATCATCAAAATCTGAAGCTTGGTAAAAAAAAGAAAAGAAAAATAGGAGGTGGGGCAATCCAGAAAAAAGTTTTATTGTTACTTTTGGGTGGCGTTGCTTTGAGGCTTTCCGGCTCTCCATCAAAATACTTTCGTATCCTTAATATTATGCAGAAGGAATGGGCTAATATTAATCGTTCTGTGCTAAATCGCGCAATACGCTCTTTATATAAATCGCGTTTAATTGAGACTAGGAGTAATAAAAACGGAACTCTGACACTTGTACTTTCTAAGGACGGTAAAGAAGTAGCCCTTACCCATAATTTGGATACAATGAGAATTGAAAGACCAAAACAATGGGACGGCTACTGGCGAGTCGTTTTGTTTGATGTTCCGGAGCGTCTCAAGAAAGTTAGAGAATCGTTACGGTACCACCTAAATAATATGAATTTCTGTGAGTTTCAGAAATCAGTTTTTGTTCACCCTTTCCCTTGCAGAGAAGAAATAGAATATCTTATTGAGTTTTACTATGCCCGTAGGTACGTAAGATTTATGTTGGTAAAGGAAATTGACAACGAGCTTCATTTAAAAAAACACTTCGGTCTGCTTTAATCAAATTACATAATTTTTCATGATTTGCCGCGTCTTAGTGTTATTCTGCCTGCGATAAGCGGGCGAATCGGACTTCAACAAACTTTTGGGTTTGTCCCGAGAAACCTTCATTACTAGGTTTCCAACTCCGAACAGAAATTTGCTATCGCGGATTTTTGTTTGGAGTTGAGAAGAGGAAAAAGAAAAGAAAAAAGGGGAGGAGATTTTGACTTTGACTAGTTGTGAAAATAATGGTACTATCGCGGATGGTAGCGCGGAGTGTGGTATTTCATATACTGCGCATTTGGATACTTGTTCTTTTTCTAATAGGAGGTCGCCATGACCTTAAGCGCGGAAAAGGCAACCGTTCAGATTTTTGCCGAGTTCGTAGTCAATGGCGTTACCTCTGGCCACAAAGGAAGCGGGGCGTTCATTGATTCCAACACGATTGCAACAGCGACTCACATTATCACCAGCAAAGGAGCGCTGGCTTCCAAGGTGTGGGTAATCGTTAACGGAGAAAGGATTGACATTGATATAAAGAGTATCAATGTGAAATTGCTTGATGTTAGCGTTGTGTCGGATTACTCTACTCCCAGAGATTATGCCACTCTTTCAACCGGAGAGCGGGCAGTCGGGCTTGGTACGGGGGCATTTGGAATAGACACCGGTAATACTTTCACATCGGGGAAGGCGCATGTTTCCGGTTACCCATCTTCCGGTTCCCTGAATCCGTATTCGGAAGTAATGGGGGACTATCAGGATGAAAACGAGGTTGGTACTACTTGGGTAACTAATGTTACCACTAGTCCCGGGCTTAAAGGGGGTGTTTCCGGCGGACCGGTGTGGGTTGATGCCAAAGACCCGCAAAAAAACCCGCTGGTCGTTGGCACTTTGGTCGGGATAATGTCAGGAGGGGCTCCCGACAAGTCCAAAGGGGTAGCTGTTGATACAACTCTAGAGACTTCCGCAGACCTCATTCGGTGGGCCAAACTAGACAATGCTCTAGTCGCGGACGAGGTCAATGCCTGGGCTCTCGCGGAAACAGCATCTCGTCTCGTGCCTGGTTTCAGGGGCAACTTTGAGACAGAGCGGGCAGACCTATCCAAGGGTGGCATCATAGCGGACAAGGCAGCGGCCACAATTACAAACGATGTCCGCGCGAAGTACGACTCCTACGCCAAGAACGCCGACCAAGCCTGGTTCACTTGGCTTGTGGATTACTTCGGGGACACTGTTCTTCACGAGGATATTCCCATGAGCGTGGCGAAAAGCTACGGCGATTCAATGTACCGGAGCGCTGATCACGGGTGGTCTATGTTTGAGTACGGGGCAGAGCTTCTTGTCGTCGGAGTCGCTCCTATGCCAACCTGATTTTGTTTCCTTGACCGTCCCGACCTTTTACAGGTTGAGGACGGCTTTTTCTTTGTCCACAAATTGTTATTTTTCTTCAGGTATTTGTTATATAATATCAAACATGGGTGGACTTAAGTCCCTACTGAGGAGAAATATTTTTGCGTTTGTTGTATTGGTAGCCGTTGCCATACTGCTTTTCTCTTTAGTTGAATTCTCGAATACTGTTTCTGCTCAAGATATTGATACGAGAGTATTTTCCTGCAATCCGGTTTTTATACCAACAGGGGTAAACAATACTTTTGAAATAAAGCGCGGGAAGCAGATTTCATTTGCCTGCGCAATAAAAAATAACGGGGCTTCTCCACTTCAGGTGTTACTAACCGGGAAACAAGTAAAAGCCGGTGGTGGAAGTACGGAAGAAGCGGTCGCTATCTCCATTTCGGAAACGATTAGCCCTGGAAAAAGACAAGTATTACCAATGGAATTTTCGCCTGTTTTTGAAGGGGGAACGTATAGTTTTTCTTTTTCTATAAAAAATGAATCAACCGGTGGTAGAATTGGAGATGAAATATCATTTGGCAGTATTTTAAGTGCGCAAGAAGCTCTCATAAATTCGGCCAGGTTAAACAGTAACAACTATGTTTTGGGAGAAAAAATTATCGTTACGATTCCTGTTTCTTTGCAAAACGGAACATCAACACCACAGGATTTTGTTTTTGACGTGATACTCACAGACAAAAACGGGAAAGAGCTTGCGGTAATCGCGAAAGACCAGCCAATACTAGCAGGTACCGACAAATACTCCTTTGTTTTACCCAAAGAGGGCAATTACGATGGGGCTTTCGTCAGAGTTTTGCTCAAAAAACAAAATGGCGAATTGGTTGATGCCAAGAATTTTCCGGTAATGATTTCAGTTAAAACTGGTACAGACAAAAAATCTTTCGTTTTTATTATGATTCCCCTCGCTGTTTTAATCGCTGGGTATTTTATTTGGCGGAGAAATAGATCTGGAGGAATGATAGAAGAAAAAACGCTTTCATGAATATCAATATGATATTTAGGCAAATATTCACTAATAGAATCATCATTGCAACTGTTACTTTTTTTGTTGCATTAGTTTTTGTGTTCACGACACACATTTCACCGACGAAGGCTACTGAGACGTGTACCCGTTCCGTGAACTGGACGGAAATTGTCGGTCTCACATGTACCTATTTAAACTCTTATCCTTATAGGTGTGGAGATGTAAACGGAACCACGGTTTCAATACCACCCACCTCCGGTGTATGCGACTATATGACAGACTCTTGTGAACAACTAGGTTGGGCATGCACTAACTGCACGACCAACGATACTTACTACGCGACCTGCCAGCAGTGCATAGATGCAGGGTATTGTTCTTCAGGCCAGACCGCAGGTAGTGGAGCAACCTACAAATATAATTATTGTACGGGGGCTGTAACTGTTGTAAGCAGAGATTGTGTTGTTCCTGC
>CAYHZS010000027.1:0-10582 GCA_964361185.1 uncultured Candidatus Saccharibacteria bacterium | reverse complement strand
TCCGGATATTTTTTCTTCATTGTTTGTTTCCATGGTGAAATCCGGAGAAGAGTCTGGCGGTTTGCCCAATTCCCTCAAAGTTGTCGGCAGTCAGCTTGATAAGAGCTACCTGATGAGGAAGAAAATAAGAGGGGCGCTCATGTATCCGGCTATAGTCTTGGTCGCTATCTTTGTAATCGGAGCCCTCATGCTTATTTACGTCGTCCCGTCCCTCACGGCGACATTCAAAGAGATGGGCGTGGAATTGCCTGCTACCACCAGAATGATTATTTCTTTGTCCGATTTCCTGATAAACAATACTGCCACTTTTTTCTTTTCAATAATCGCTTTTATTGCCGGGATTTTTTTTCTCATGCATACGAGCCAGGGGAAAAGAGGGTATGATTACATCATCTTACGCCTGCCTCTTTTCGGACCCATTGTGAAAGAGGTTAACTCGGCCCGCACGGCCCGTACCCTCTCCTCTCTTTTATCGGCCGGAGTCGACGTGAGAAGAGCCCTTTCAATTACCGGGGATGTCATTCAAAACGTGCATTACAAGGAAGTTTTGAATGAAGCGGGGTCTGCTGTAGAAAAAGGGCTTCCTTTGTCCGGATTATTCAAAGACAAAAATGATTTGTACCCGGTCATGGTCGGGGAAATGATGGAGGTTGGTGAAGAAACAGGGAAATTAAGCAGTATGCTTGAAAATATCGCGGATTTCTACGAAGAGGAAGTTGATACCACAACCAAAGACATGTCCACTCTCATCGAGCCGATTCTCATGGTCCTTATCGGTTCCGCGGTAGGATTTTTCGCCATTGCCATGATATCTCCGACTTACTCAATTTTGAACAGCATATAACATGAATCTACCCCAGTAGTAAAGAGTACTTACTACGGGGCAAGCAACCAACAATGAATTTGTACCAACTGAAAACCAAAAACTGTAAACTAGAAACTTCTTACGGGTTCACGCTAATAGAGTTAGTAATTGCTCTCGGCGTCATGGTCCTCCTTATTTCCGTGATATGGACAGGACTTGAAAAAACCAGAAAAAATCAGGCGCTCTCAACCGGAGTCGAGACCGTGCTCTCGGCGCTTAGAGAAGCTCGGACAAAAACGCTGTCTTTGGAAGGAAACCAATCTTATGGAGTATATCTAGAAGAGGACAGGGTGGTTATTTTCCCAGGGGAATCTTTTTCCGAACCAAATATTCTCAACCAAGAATTCTGGCTTGAGAAGGCTATATCTATTTCCACCACTAGTCTTGCCGTATCGACAAGCACTATTCTTTTCAATGCCGTTACCGGAGAGGTCCCTAATTACGGGACGATTACGATTTCTTTGAAATCTGACGCGTCCACGAATAGAACCATAAACGTTTCCAGAACCGGAGAAACAAGTCAGCAGTAAAATCGTGTAACATGTAACTTGTAACATAAAGCGATGGGGCACAAAAAAGATACAACACGAGAAAAACCAAACTTAATGTCCGGGTTTGGCATACTTGAAATAGTGGTTGCTATTACCGTGATTGGGACGGCGCTGTTCGCCATTATGACGGTTGCCCGCACATCCCTTGAACTGAACCGGCGGGTTTTGCTCTCAACCAAAGGAGGTTTTTTGCTTGAGGAGTCGAGCGAGGGAATTCGCATGATACGCGACTCAAATTGGTCGGATGTTTCCGGACTTACCGTTGATACTCCGTACCATCTCGTTTTTGAAAACAATAAATGGATGGCAACCACGACAGAAACAATGATTGACGACATTTTTAGTCGGACAGTAACCGCGAGTTCCGTGTACCGGGATGATAATTACAGAATATCAGATTCGGGAACGCTTGACCCGGACACCAGAAAATTTACCGTAAATGTTTCCTGGTGGAACGGAGTTGCCACCACGACAAGGACGATGGTTTTTTACTTAGCCAACATATTTAATTAAGGATGAAAATAAATTTACCTGCCAAAATTTCTGCAAGGCGAAAACTTAAGCGGGCGAGAGGCGTTTCTCTCATGGAGACCGTCGTCTATGTGGCCCTAGTGGCGTTTATCTCCATCCTTGTAGTGGAATCCATAATCGCGCTCATGAGAACATTCAGGGAAGTTCGCGCGGCAAGAGACATCGGGAATAGCGCCATCCTCGCTTTGGACCGCATAGCCAAAGAGGTGAGACTAGCCGACGCTGTGGGCGCGGGAGGGGAGTTTGCCACCACTTCAAGCAAGCTCGTACTTGAATATTCCGGCGTGTCCACCACGACCAAAGAGTTTTCGCTTGATGGAAACGGATCTCTCCGCCTGATAGTAAATGAAGCCGACGTAGGCGCCCTTACCTCACCCAATGTTTTAGTCACCAATTTTTGGGTTGATCAGGCGACCACGAGTACCAAGACGGCCTTCCGCATTACGCTTACGATTAAAGACAAGAGAGAAACATCAGTGCCGAGAACTGCTACTTTCTACGGCGCGGCAACGATGAGGAATCTGTATTAAAATCTCAAAACGTAAAACTTATAGCGACATCGTATAATTTGATAGTTAAACGAATACAAAAAATGAAAAAGAACCCAAGGTTTTATGCTACACGTTTTAAGTTTCACCACAATCGTGGGCAAGCTATGCTTATAGCCACCGTATTTTTTCTGGCGGTTTCAATTTCCGTTATGTTAGGGACGGCTACTCCCGTCTTGCGCCAGAGTAATATCGCGGAGAATTTTATAAATTCGCGCCAGAGCTACTCCGCATCCGAATCAGGAGTGGAAGACGTCTTATATCGCCTGAAAAAAGGGAAAAGTATTTCCCCGACCGAGTTTCTCACGGTGGGAAGTTCGACCGCGACCACGACCATTGTCGATGTCGGTTCCAATGAAAAGCAAATCAGCACATTAGGCGATGCCTTCAATAGGTTCAGAAAATCACAAGCGGACGTGGCCGTGACCGGCGGTGTGTCTTTCAATTATGGCGTGCAGGTCGGGAATGGCGGATTTGACATACAAAATACGGCGAGCATAAACGGAAATATTTATGCCAATGGCCCGATTCTCGGCGCAAATTCAAATGTTGTGAGGGGAAGCGTCGTATCTGCGGGCGCGAACGGTTCCGTTTCTGGCATACATGCCACAAGTTCTATTTATGCCCATACCATCTCTAATTCAGAGACGGATGAGAATGCTTATTATCAAAGCATCTCAAATACTACTGTGCGTAAAATAAGCTATCCCGGTTCGCCAGACCAGCCCGCACAGCCTCTTCCCATATCCGACTCGTTGATTACCCAATGGGAGATTGAGGCCGCGACTGGAGGAACTGTGGAATGCCCGGACAAAAAAACCGTTTATGAAATAAAAGACACCACGACTCTTGGTCCGGTCAAGATAAATTGTAATTTGGAAATTTCCGGCAATGATTTTACGGTAACCCTGACCGGTATGGTGTGGGTTTCAGGCAAGATAACAATAAAAAACAGCCCGACGATTAAAGTTTCCGCTACTTTGGGCAATAAAAGCGTGGCCATTATAGCGGACAAGCCCACAGATCGGCTCGAGGGAAGCACAATTGACTTGGAAAACTCAGCTGGTTTCGAGGGTTCAGGCGGAGCCGGTTCTTATGTAGTTCTGATTTCTCAGAACAACAGCGCGGAAAATGAGGGTGATATAACAGCCATAAAACTTCAAAACGGAGCGCAAGGGGACCTGCTCCTTTATTCCGGACACGGCGAAATTCTTTTGCTTAACTCGAGCAGTCTGAAAGAAGTTACCGCCTATAAAGTAGAAATCCGAAACTCGGCTAATGTAACTTACGAAACAGGTCTGGCCAATCTTCTGTTCACAAGCGGACCGGCCGGATCGTGGACGATTAAAGGTTGGAAGGAGCAGTAGATGACTTACGACTAACGACTTACAACTTACAACAAAATTAGGAAAGGATATCCACAATCACCTTGCGTTTAATAAACAGCCGTAATACTATTAATGATGGATGTGCGATTGTTCCTTTTGCAGTTTATCGCTTGAGGGCCTTTGCGCGCGTCCGCTTCCAACTTTCGAGGAGACAGGCATATGAACTGGCAAAACGGCTTTACCGAGCGAATCCGTCAAGAGACGACAATGGCCGCCGCTGCGAACTTCAGGACGCCGGGTGGTGCGTCGACGGCACGTGGCCTGGGTATCGGTGCAAGCACGACGAACGCCGGCGCCAACAACGACTCGGGCGCGTAGCTGGATCAGCAGCGAAGAAAGTAGCGAAGAAAGCAGAAGGCCGTGGCAACACGGCACAAAGAAAAAACAAGTTCCGCCAGCATAGCGGACGAGGGGGCACTTAGCAGAAGCGGTGCCCCTTTAAAATTGCCTATTTTTATTTGCTTTTGTATAATTATCTTGGCCGTGCGATTTGGTCCTTTCACTGTTTCTGTCCTGTTAGGACTCGGCGCGCGGACCACTGGCGTTCAACCTCAACGCAACGAAGATGGAGGAAGACGCATGTGTGATGAGCGCAATCAACGGGTAAATGGTCCCCCGGCGACGTAGCAATCTGCGGTAGTAACGGTGATTACAAAATGATGTTATAAACACACCGTCGTGCCCAAGGGCACGCCAACTCTCGCGGGCATTTGTCCGCGAATAAGCTCCACAACGTGACGGGTTAGTGGGGCATTTCTTTTTAATGCTAAAAAATATTTTCGTGATAAACTATTTCCATGGTTAAGAAACTGATTGTCGGAAACTGGAAGATGAATCCGCAGTCGCGCGATTTGGCGTGCCAGCTGGCGAAAGACATAAAACGCTCCTCTGTGAAACTAAGGGGGGCGGGTATAGTCATATGTCCGCCGGTCGTATATCTCCGTGACGTTAAGGACGCTTTGGGTAAAGGAAAAACCGCGCTTGGTGCTCAGGATATTTTCTGGGAGGAGTCAGGAGCTTATACCGGCGAAATTTCGGCTTCAATGCTCAAGGATTCCGGCGCGAGATTCGTGATAATCGGTCATTCCGAAAGGCGTGCTTTGGGTGAAACGGATGAAATGATTAATAAAAAAATAAAAACAGCTCTGAAAAACAACATTGTCCCCATAGTTTGCGTGGGCGAACGCGAGCGCGACAGCCACGGCTACTATATGGCGGCTGTTAAAAGACAGACCGAACACGCTTTTTTGGGAGTGCCCGGCACTGCCTTGAAAAATATAGTTGTTGCTTACGAACCGGTCTGGGCGGTGGGCAATAAAGATTTTGAAACACCGATCCCGCACGATGCCGTGGAGATGGCGATTTTCGTCAGAAAAACTTTAGCCGACAGTTATGGAGCAAAGAAAGTGGGCGACCTGCGGGTTTTGTACGGCGGGTCGGTCAATGCTAAAAATGCGGGGGAGTTTTTGCGTGAAAAAGAAATAGCTGGTCTTCTGGTGGGAAGAGAATCTCTGGACGCGAAAAAATTTATGGCCATTGTCAATTCAATTTGATTTGGTATTTTTTGCATTTCCTATAAGCTAAAAGCCAACGCCTATAAACTGATTCATATGTTGCCGTTCCGGACAATGGGGGAAATAAAAGACCTGAAAGGAAAGAGGGTGCTTCTCCGTGTTGACCTAAATTTGCCGATTAAAAATGGAATTGTCCAGAATGATTTCCGCATCAGGCGCTCCCTGCCCACAGTCCAATTTTTAAGAAAAAAAGGGGCCAAAATTATTCTCATTGCTTACGCGAACAAAAGCACCGACAGCCTGAAGCCCGTGGCGCAACATTTTAATAGGTTTGTAAGAGTGGGCTTCATTCCTGCCGTTACGGGTAGCTTGGTAAGTAGCGCGGTGAACAAGCTACCTAATGGAGGAGTCCTACTGCTTGAGAATCTGCGGAGTGTAAGGGGAGAGGAAATGAACAGTTTGAATTTTGCCAAAGAGCTTGCCTCACTTGGCGATATTTACATTAATGAAGCGTTTTCCAATTCACACCGCGCGTATGCTTCTATAATGCGGTTGCCGAAATTGCTTCCCTCATATGCCGGCTTTCTTTTTGAAAGCGAATATAAAAATCTGATCAAAGCCAGAAAACCCAAAAAACCATTTTATTTTATTTTGGGAGGAGCGAAGGTGGAGACAAAATTGCCTCTTATAAAATATTTTTTGCCGGTCGCTAAGAAAGCATTTATTTTGGGTGGTCCGGCCAATACCTTTTTCAAGGTAAGGGGCTATGAAACCGGCAAGTCGGTAGTCGGAGGTTTTTTTACGGGGTTGAAATCATTGGTTAATAATAAAAAAATATCGTTGCCAAAAGACGCCCTGCTTTTGTCGGGGAAAATATCGAGAACCGACGGGCTTTCCAGGGAAGACAAGATAGTGGACATCGGTCCGGAAACCATCCGTGGCCTGAAGGGGTGTATTCAAGAGGCCAAATCGATTTTATTCAATGGGCCGGTTGGAATTTATGACGAGGGTTTTTCCCACGGCACCGAGGAGTTGCTCAAGATGATGGCCAGAAGCAAAGCTAAAATAGTGATGGGAGGAGGAGATACGGTTGTATCGGTTACAAAACTTAAGCTAGAAAATAGATTCACCTTTATATCAACCGGTGGCGGGGCGATGCTTGAGTTTTTGGCGACAGGGACTCTTCCAGGAGTGGAAGCCTTAAAAAAAGCAAAAAATGGGTTCTAGGTCCTTAGGTTCCGTACTTCAGTAAAATTGCAGATACAAGGGATTTTATGGCACACGTGGCAATTGTTTGAAAACATTTTCTCGAGTTCCTCGGCAACATTGATTCCCGCGGAGTTAGCTATGCCGAAAATGCAGGAGATTAAATCAGCAACTTCAAATTTTATTTCCTCGAATTGTTTTTCCTTATGCTGTCCTAGATAGTTGTGTATGGTTTCGCTTACCTCACCTACCTCTTCCGCGAAATGGATTCCGGCGTCGGAAACAGTTCTTTCGCTCTTAGGGTAAATCAGGTCGAACATCTTTTGAAACCCGGATATGTTTTTTGGTCTCAAAGAATGTGCCAGTTTTAATTTCTTGCGTTTTGTTGGTTTTGTTTTTTTGCATTGGCACGGCCTTTCTCCGCAATATGAGCAAATCATCGGGAATCTTTTCCATACCTCATTCTCGGCATCTATGTGCAGCCTGTTGGCGATTGCCATAAGCCACGACAGGGAAATGAGTAGATTTAGTTTTAGCTTATTGATGTCGTTTTTTCTTATCCCTTTTACGGTTCTCATTGCAAATCTCTGCTGCTGGGTCAGTAAATCCCAAATCGAGTAAAGCCGGTCATCTGGCAAAGAGTAGATCTCCCCGATTAATTTTTGGAACTCGGCAAGCGATTGGCTTTTGATGAATTTAGCCATGCATTTTGGATTTTATTTTTTTAACGGTTTCGGCGAACTCATCTTTTGTAGGCTTGATATGAGTTCCGTCGAGTATGGGTTTGGATGTAATATCATGCAGTTCATACATGGGTATTATGTGAACGTGTGTATGCTGTACGTCAAAACCGACGATTGATAGCCCCACCCTGACCGGATTGAATGTTTTATCTAGGATAACAGCCAGTTTGCGCGATAATTCAAAAAGATCCTGATAGGTATTTTTATTAAGATTATAAAATAATGGTTCGTGGACTTTGGGAACAATCAGCAGATGCCCCTCTCTTACTGGTCGTATATCTAGAAAAGATAGAAAGTTATCGTCTTCGTATATTATATTTGCCGGAATTTCCTTGCGGATTATTTTGCAGAAAATGCAATTTTCCATAATGAAAGTATAGTCTACGCGACTATTTTTGCAAATTGAAAATTGCAATTTGCAAAAATGCGTGATTCTAATCCGCGTATAATTACCCGCGATAGCGGACTATTATACAGAGTGGTAAAATAAATAAACTAAAGATGTATGGCGATGAAAACATCAAAACAAATAAGAAAGGGCGTTATTCAAAAGAAAGTACTTCTTTTATTGTTGGCGGGGGTTACCTTGGGGCTGACCCGCTCACCTAAGCGTTATTTTCAAATAGTAAAATCTATCCATAAAGAGTGGAAAGAAATTGATCGCAGGGCTCTTACTCAGGCGATACGCAATCTCTATGCTTCCCGATTGGTAAAAACAAAAAGTAATAAAGACGGTACTTTAACTCTTGTTTTATCAGGTGAAGGCAGGCAGTTCGCCCTTACTTATAATTTGGACGCCATATTTATACGAAAGCCTCTAAAATGGGATGGCAACTGGAGAATAGTTATGTTTGACGTGCCAGAGCCTCTTAAAAAGGTGAGGGATGTCCTACGGTTTCATTTAAAGAAAATGGGTTTTTTTGAATTCCAGAAATCAGTTTTTGTCCATCCATTCCCTTGCGAAAGGGAGATGGAATATATAGTTGAATTTTATAATATTCGTCGCTATGTAAGGTTTGTTACTGCACATAAAATAGACAACGAACTCCATTTAAAAAAGTATTTTAACTTGCTTTAGTTGTCTCGCCCTTGTTTTTATTTTTGTGGCTTCTGTGGTTTCCACTGTTTTGTTTGGTGTTTGGTCCGGTATAATAACCCGCTATCGCGGGTTATTATACCAAGAGGAAAGAAAGGGTTTTGGGGTGTGGTATGATTACAAAATGGACAAACATACGGTACCGGAGATAATGTCGCCTGAAACAGCTGGTGAATTAAAACAATACGATGATTTTACCCGCATATTGCTCGCGAATCGCGGGATAAAGACGGCTAAAGAGGCGGAAAAATTTCTGAATCCGGATTATGAGCGGGATATTTACGACCCATTTCTTATTTTGAATATGGAGAAAGCGGTGGAGAGAATTATTCTCGCAACAGAAAACAAAGAAAAAATTGTAGTGTACGGAGATTACGATTGCGACGGCATACCGGGTTCCGTGGTAATGCATGATTTTTTCAAAAAAATAAATTACGAAAATTTTTCTAATTACATACCGCATCGGCACAAAGAAGGGTACGGATTGAATAACGGGGCGATTGAAAAATTTTCCAAAGACGGGGTAACTTTAATAATTACCGTTGATTTGGCAATTGCCAACGTGGATGAAGTGGCTTATGCGGAATCTCTCGGCATAAATGTCGTCGTGACGGACCATCACCTTCCGCAGGAAAAAATTCCGGAGGCATATGCTGTCATAAATTCAAAACAAATAGGTGATACTTATCCCGACAACATGCTCTGTGGGGCGGGAGTGGCTTTCAAATTGGTGCAGGCATTACTCAAAACGCGCGGGAAAGAATGGGGGGTATCGGAAGGATGGGAGAAATGGCTACTCGACATGGCCGGACTTTCTACGATTGCGGATATGGTTCCGCTCGTTAATGAAAACCGCGTCATCGCTTACTATGGGCTCAAAGTTATGCGCAAAAGCCCGCGTCCAGGTCTACAAAAATTGCTCCGCAAGATGCGAGTAGAGCAGACCACGCTTACCGAAGACGACATTGCTTTCATGGTGGCTCCGCGGATAAACGCCGCATCAAGAATGGATATTCCGATTGAAGCTTTCCGCTTGCTTTCAACAACAGACGAAAAAGTGGCGGATGAACTTTCCGACCATTTGAATAATTTAAATGACACCAGAAAAGGATTGGTTGTGGGAATGATAAAAGAAGCGCGTAAACACGTGGAAGAGCGCGGAGTGAAAGATGTGATTGTCATCGGCAATCCGAACTGGAAGCCGGGAGTAATTGGACTTATCGCGAGCAAGCTCGTGGAAGAATACGGGCGCCCCGCTTTTGTATGGGGGAGAGAAGACAGCGAGCACATAAAAGGTTCGTGTCGTTCGGACGGGACGGTAAATTTGGTTGAACTCATGGTCGCGGTGGAAGAAGGTTTCTTTTTAAATATCGGCGGGCATGAATTTTCGGGAGGGTTTTCCGTTTCGCACGAAAAAATTCATTATTTGGAAGAAGAGCTTATCAAGGCGCACAAAAAAGTTAAAAAAGTAACAGCATTGCCAAGTGGGGAAATGATTGATTGCTCTCTTACGATAGACGACGTGAATGAAAAGCGATATTCAGTGATTGAAAAATTGGCACCTTACGGCGTGGGCAATCCGAAGCCGGCGTTTCTATTCAATAGTGTAGTGATTAAGGAAGTCAGCATGTTTGGAAAGGATAAAAATCATCTGAAATTAATTTTTGAAAACTCACGCGGACAAAAAATCTCCGCCATTGGTTTTTTTATGGATGCCAAAGACTTTAAAGTGACAGTAGAAGCTGGGGCGAAAATAAATCTCATTGCCACCATTGAACAATCTCTTTTCATGCGCCGTCCGGAGATACGGATGCGGATTGTTGACATAGTTTGAGACTACACGTAGATTTTAAGTAGAATTGTCTATAAACAAGGAGCCAGTATGGCCAACATAAAGAGGAAGACAAAGAAAGCAAAGAAGCTTGTTCGGCGGAGTGCGCTTTCGCTCGGATACACTACATATTCCGCCATGATGAGAAGAATACGCGCCCGTGCGGACGAATCGCTCAAGACCCAGTTTGGCAATCTTCTGGATAAGAAGGTGCCGGCATGACATGGAATGGCTAAGCGGCGCTGTGGCGCCGATTTTATATGAGCAGGAAACCCCGCACGGAATCGCCGTGTCAGCCGTGATTTAGGC
>CAYHZS010000026.1:0-10650 GCA_964361185.1 uncultured Candidatus Saccharibacteria bacterium | reverse complement strand
ATTATATTTTCTAAGCGGGGACAGAATGTTTCCGCCAAAGGCGGATCAGTTTCCGGCTGAAAGCCTTGCTGTAGCGATGATACTCCAAAGGGAAAGTTTACCCCGTAGTGAGTAATCTCTACTACTGGGGTAGCTACCGCCAAAATAAAGCACTAAACAATAAATAATTTTTCTTTGGTACTGGGGTTAAGCCTTGCTATAGCGATGATACTCCTTGCGGGGTGAGAAGCGAATACCTGGAGCTTCGCAAGGTCGGAGAGCGACGGCGCGAGACAGGGCCAAAAGTATTTTTCAGTAGAAAAATACTTTTGGCAGTAGCTATCGCCAGAACGAAGCACTTAAACAAAAACAGCGGACTTTGTCCGCCTTTTTTGTTATTATTTGGGCATGAGTTGGTCAACAAGCCGGAAACTTTTATACCTTCTTGGTGGATTAATTGCTGTTTCCGCGGTTATTTTTTATTTCGCGTATCCGCTTATAAAGGAAAATCCTACTTGTACTGACGGAAAACAGAACGGCAAGGAGTTAGGTGTAGATTGTGGCGGTACTTGCGCCAACCTTTGTTCGTCCCAAGTTCGTCCCGTTAGTATTCTTTGGCATAGAATATTTGAAGTAACTCCAGGCGTATATGACGTGGTTGGATACATTGAAAATCAGAATGCTGACTCAGGAGTGCCAAAATTGCTCTACCGCTTTAAATTGTATGACGAGAAAAATGTTTTAGTTGCGGAAAGGGATGGTAAGACATATCTCGGGCCGAATCAAACATCAGCAATCTTTGAGGGACAGGTAAGAACGGGGGAACGCGTTCCCAAGCGCGTGTTTCTGGAATTTGAGGAAGGGTACAATTGGGTAAAGATAGATTCTCGCGCTAGTAAGATTTCTTTTTCCGTAGAGGATAAAAATCTTACAGACGTTTCCACTGCGCCGAATCTATCCGCTTCCGTGAAAAACAATTCTCTTTTTGATTTAAAAAATGTTGAAGTTGTGGCGATACTCCGCGATGCAGATGATAATGCCATCGCGGTCAGTAAGACTGTCATTGAAGACATGCCTAAGCAGTCTTCAGGAACCGTTTTTTTTACTTGGCTTAAACCCTTTCCATTAGTCCCCTCACGCATTGAAATCGTTCCCCGGGTTGATCCATTCAATGTTGCCTACTGATGACAAATAAATTTCGGCAACAGGAATATTTCACGAGGAGATTCGATAACATCTCATTCAACCTTAGGATTGCGAGTACAATTAGATTAGTCTACCTTTTCAATATATGCCTTCGGTAAATACTAAATTCTACCACAGAGTGGACTGGATTCTTTTTTTTGCTACTTTTCCTTTGCTTGTGTTTGGGCTGGTGACAATGAATTCGTTCGCCGGCGCGAATATTTTGTTTGAAAAGCAGCTAATCTGGATAGTTATCGGCTTTGCGGTTTTTTTCTTCCTTTCTTCCATAGATTTGAGAATTTTAAAGCAGACAAGGGTCCTCGTTTTTCTTTTCCTTTTTGCTTCTGCTCTGCTCCTCCTTGTCGTGTTTTTAGGAAGCGCCGTAAAGGGTTCAAAAAGCTGGTTTGACTTTGGCAGCTTTTCCTTTGAGCCGGCTGACCCAGTCAAATTGCTACTTATTCTCATGCTTTCCAAATATTTCTCGCGCCGGCATATAGAAATAGCTCACTATAAACACATAATCATTTCTGGTCTTTACGCCCTGATTCCGTTTCTTCTCATAATGTTGCAGCCGGATTTTGGTTCTGGATTGGTTATTTTTCTCATATGGCTTGGTATGGTCATGGTTTCGGGTGTGTCCAAGAAACACCTTTTTTTGATATTTGCCGCCGGTTTTCTAGCCTTTTCTTTCTTATGGGTGGCCGTTTTCGAGCCTTATCAGAAAAACCGGATACTGACTTTTATCCACCCTTTAACTGATATCCGCGGTGCCGGTTATAATGCTTATCAATCAACAATAGCCGTGGGTTCAGGTGAGGCCTTTGGCAAGGGGGTTGGATATGGCACTCAATCGCGCCTTAAATTTCTGCCGGAATATGAAACGGACTTTGTTTTCGCGGCGTTCGCGGAAGAATGGGGTTTTGTTGGCATTCTTATGCTACTTTTTCTATTCGGCGTGGTAGTGTGGAGAATTCTCGGAGGGGCGCTCATAGGGGCGACTAATTTTGAAATGCTTTATGGGATGGGGCTCGCCATATTTTTCATGAGCCATGTAATCGTGAATGTGGGAATGAATATGGGGTTGCTTCCGGTAACCGGCATACCACTGCCATTTATGAGTTACGGTGGCTCGCATCTCCTTACTGAATTTGCGGGACTTGGAATACTGATGAGTATGCGACGTTACCAGCGTCCAGCCCATCGTGATGCCGTCAAAAACGAGTTTTTAGGAATTTAACTATATAAGGCAACAGTTTTTTTGACCATATCTTTAAGAGAAAAATCGGTTTCTACTTTGCGTGCGAGATTTTTGCCGAATTCCTCCGCCCGGTCTTTGTTTTGAATAAGAAAAAGAAGCGCCCTTTTGAGTTCAATCGGCTGTCTCGGCCTGACCAGTATTCCTGTTCTCATATCATCAATAATTTCAGGAATGCCTCCGACGGAAGTTGCAATAACAGGAAGTTCAGCTTGTCCAGCTTCGAGTATCACCAGCCCTAAGGCCTCCGTTATTGAGGGAAGAACAAATAAATCAAATGCTTTAAGGTAGTTTGGGGCGTTATCCACAAAACCAGGCATTAATACTGTTTTCCCCAGTCGCTTACCTGAGATAATTTTTTTCAATTTTTCCCGGTCTTCTCCATCACCTAGTATCATATAGTGTATGTGAGGACACTCCTTTTTTAGTAGTGAAATAGCTTCAATCATATAGATCAAACCTTTATTTTTATTGAGTTCGGCTATGGTTCCTATTAGGAAAGAATCCCCAATTTTTTGTTTTGTTTTTTTTTCAAGCTGTTTTCTCGATTCATCTTTGGGTAATATCCCAAAGGTTTTAGTACCATTGTGTATTAGTACAACTTTGTTTTTAGGTAGTAAAAAAACAGGAGCTTGATCCTGGGTTTTTTTTGAGACCGCTATGGTTGTATTGGACAGGATTATGGTTAGCCAAGCAAAAAAGCGTATTATAAATTTTTGTAAAAGTGCTCGGTCTTCGTTAAAAGCCCAGCCGTGAGCGGTGAAAATTATATTTGGAATCCTGGCCATCCGTCCGGCAAAAGCTCCTAGCCCTCCAGCTTTGGAGCTGTTTAAATGAAGGATATCTGGTCTTTCTTCTCGCATAATACCGAGCAGATTTATGAGTACGTTTAACTCTTTTAAGATGCCTATGTCTCTATTAAGAGCAGTTATATTTATGGTTCTTACTCCAGCCTGATTCAGTATTGATTCCAATTTTCCGTTTCCGCCAAAGGCTACTATCGGTTCAAATTCATTCTTGTCTAGACTTGTAGCCAAATCGTAAACATAGCGCTGTGCGCCTCCGAAGTTAGATTTGGTGATTATATAGAGTATTTTTTTCTTTCCGGCCATATGTTCATTGTAACGTGCTTCTTTCTACAGCAAAAGAGCCCTATTGTCTAATATGGGTTTTAGAGTAGTATATTCTTGATATGACAATTTCAGGAAAACGTGAAGCGTTAACGCTTTTTTTGGGGGATATAATGGCATTTGTCGCGGCTCTTTGGCTGACGCTTTTTCTGCGTTACAGGGAAATTCCGTCAGGAGAACTTTTCCAGAGCCACCTCATACCTTTCTCTTTTATTTTCCTGATATGGGTTTTGACGTTTTTTATCGCCGGTCTTTACGAAAAACACACTACTCTTATGAAGAGCCGTTTACCGTTAATCCTCCTTAATGCGCAAATAGTAAACAGTGTTGTGGCAGTGGTTTTTTTCTATCTGATTCCGTATTTTGGCATTAATCCGAAAACTAACCTGTTCATTTATATTATAATTTCTTCCTCTTTTATTTTAATTTGGCGTTCTTACGTTACCTCGGCTTTGGGTTTTAAAAATCGCGAACGTGCAATTCTCGTGGGAGAGGGGGAGGAAATGGAAGAGCTTAAAGAGGAGGTTAATTCAAACCCGAAATACAGTATTTATTTCGTCTCTTCAGTCAACGTGAATAATCTGGACAATGTGGATTTCAAGCGTGAAATTATGGATACAATACAAAACGAAAGAATCTCATCTATTGTAATTGACCTGAAAAGCAAAAAAATTGTTCCCATACTTCCTGAGTTATATAATATGATTTTTTCCAATGTTAAGTTTATAGATATGTATCAGGTTTATGAAGACACTTTTGACCGTATTCCTCTTTCTCTTTTAAATTACGATTGGTTTCTTGAAAATATCTCAAGGGAAACTCATTCTGGATATGACATTTTAAAGAGGGTGATGGATACCGGAGCGGCTTTTATGTTGGGATTGATATCGCTTGTTGTTTATCCGTTTGTTTACATTGCCATAAAGCTTGAAGACGGGGGGCCTGTTTTTATAACACAGGAAAGAATAGGGCGGGGCAATAAGATAATAAAGCTGATTAAATTCCGCAGTATGAACGTTTCCGATACAGGCGTATGGCCCAAAGAAAAAGACAATCGGGTGACAAAGGTTGGGAAGGTTATAAGAAATACGCGTATAGATGAACTACCCCAGCTTTGGAGTGTGATTAACGGCGACATTTCTCTTATTGGCCCGAGACCAGATATTATAGATTTAGGAAAGAAGCTCGCATCTGACATACCTTACTACACCGTGAGGAATTTGATAAAGCCGGGGCTTTCGGGTTGGGCGCAGATAAAACAAGAATTGCCGCCGCATTCCGTTGAGGAAACGAAGACGCGTCTTTCTTATGATTTGTATTATCTGAAAAACAGATCTCTTATGTTAGACTTGAAAATAGCCCTTCAGACAGTAAAAACTCTTTTGTCGAGAACGGGTAAATAAAGCATGACTGAAAACAAATTACTTACCGTTTTTATAACAGGCGCAGCTGGGTATGTCGGAGCAATGCTGTCCGAGCAGTTTTCAAAACGGCCTGATGTCGGAACGATTATCGCTTTGGACAAAGAGCCAGAATCTGGTTTATTGAAAGGAAACCCGAAAGTGCTTTATATTTGCGCTAATACTTCCGATAATGATTGGCAGAAAATCGCCGGTTCCAAAAATCCCGATATTGTAATTCACACAGCTTGGCAGATACGCGAGCTTTACGGCAGGCGCGCTTTAGAGTGGAAGTGGAATGTAGACGGTTCAATTAATGTTTTTAACTTTGCTTTCAGAACTCCGTCGGTTAAAAAACTGGTTTATTTTTCAACAGTCTCTTCATACGGCGCGTTTCCGGATAACTCCATAGAGCATTTTTTTACCGAAAATGAATTGTTCAGAAAAAGCGAGTATCTGTACGCTGAGGAAAAGAGGATAGTAGAGGAGAGGTTACAGGAAATTTACAAAAATAATTCCGACAAAATAAATACGCCTGAAGTGGCCATTATCCGTCCGGCGGCCATAACCGGACCGCGCGGCAGATACTCGCGCATAAGATTTGGCCTTCAGGCTGCTCTTTCCGGAGCTCTTAAGAATGAAGGTTCTTTTCTGTATGACTTTATCTCTCTTTGGGTATCATGGGTGCCGGTGACACCAAAGTGGTTACGCCAGTATGTGCACGAAGACGACATAACAGATATAGTGGCTCTTTTTTCATTTTCTCCTCTTAAATGTGGATACGATGTTTTTAATGTCGCTCCTCCGGGAGATGCTGTTTTTGGTAAAGATATGGCGGAAGCAGTCGGGAAAAAGACATTGCCCATTTATCCATGGATGGTCCGTATGGCTTTCTTTTGGATGTGGCATTTGACGCGCGGGCGTGTTCCGACGGCTCCAGGGTCTTGGCGCGGATATTCTTATCCAATAGCAGTTGACGGATCAAAGCTTACGCGGGATTACGGATACAAATATAAATGGCAGTCAAAAGATGCTTTTGTGAAAAAAGAAGGAAGATACGCTAAATATATATGAAAAAAGTGATTGTAACCGGCGGGGCTGGTTTTATAGGTTCTCATTTGGCTGATGAGCTGGTTGGGCGTGGTTACGAAGTTCATATTGTTGACAATTTATCTGGTGGGCGTAAAGAAGATGTTAATCCAAAAGCAATACTGCATGTAGTTGATATTCGGGAACTGGGGAAACTTATGGAGATTTTTTCCGGCGCCGAATATGTTTTTCACTTGGCCTGCTTGCCACGTGTGCAGTATTCAATAGACAATCCCATCGAAACAAACGATGTGAATGTTGTAGGCATGCTCAATGTATTGGTTGCGTCGGGAAAGAATAAGGTTAAGCGTTTGGTTTTTTCAGCCTCAAGTTCCGCTTATGGCAACCAAGAAAAGATGCCTCTTCACGAAGATATGGCGCCGAACCCCCAAAGTCCGTACGGGCTTCATAAATATATAGGGGAGCTTAAGGCAAAAATATGGAGCGAGATATACGGACTTGAAACAGTATCGCTCCGGTATTTTAATGTATACGGAACGCGCCAGAGAGACGAAGGAGCTTATACTCTTGTAATTGCAAAATTTCTAAAACAAAGACGTGAAGGTGACTCATTTACTATAACTGGTGACGGGGAACAAACGCGTGATTTTACTCATGTGCGCGATGTTGTACGCGCTAATATCCTTGCCATGGAAAGCAAGAATGTTGGCAAAGGTGAGGTGATAAACATAGGCGCAGGAAAAAATGTGTCTGTGAATGAAATAGCAAGAATCATAGGAGGGGAAATTTCCTACATTGCTCCGCGCATAGAACCGAAACATACCCTCGCTGACAACAGAAAAGCCAAAAAACTTTTGGGCTGGGAACCTACTGTTTCTATTGAAGAGGGTATTGCGGAATTGCTGTAATAATTAAATAATGTAGAGGTGGACATTGCTTTTTTTCATGCTTTGAATAATTTCGCCGCCTCCGCCCCTTCTTTATCGGCTGTGGCGGTTTTCTGCGCGGAAACGCTTGGATATCTGCTTATTGTTTTGCTCGGATATTCTTTGTTTACACATGAAGACAAGAGAAGGGGGACAAAGGAAATTGTTGTGATGCTCACGACCGCCCTGTTTGCATGGATTTTGGCGCACGCAATCAAATATTTTTATTACACCCCGCGCCCGTTTGTGGCGCTTCAGGACGTAGAGATGCTTTTTCCGCAAGAAGCCAACGGCGCTTTCCCGTCAGGTCATGCCACTTTTTTCTCGGCGCTTGCGATGGCGATGTATTTTTATCACAAAAAACTGGCGTATTTTCTCGGTATAGGCGCGATAATAATCGGCATTGCCCGCGTGGCTTCCGGTGTTCATTATCCGACTGACATATTGGCGGGATTCGTTTTAGGGGGTTTTATTGCCTGGGTTGTTCATCAGTTCTTAGATAGCAAGGCTAAGAGTTTGCAAAACGCCTGAAAACCCTATAGAATAGGCGGACATTATGGTTAAACAGCGTATTTTCGCTTCCTTTATTCTCATTGTCGGATTGGCAGTGGGTTATTTTATTTACGCTTCCGAACCGGGTATTTCGGGGGCTATTCAGCCTCTCGGCAGTTCCTATCTTTCCAAATTTAAGTTTAAGCTCGGGCTAGACCTATCCGGAGGCACTCACCTCACTTATCGGGCTGATGTTTCAAAGGTGGCTCAAGCGGAAGTTGGTAATTCTATGGACGCGCTCCGCGACGTCATTGAACGGAGGGTGAATCTTTTCGGCGTGTCGGAGCCTTTGGTTCAGCTGGAATCAGGAGGCTTCGCGGGCAATGAACAGCGCCTCATCGTGGAGCTTCCGGGCATTACTGACGTCTCCCAGGCGGTGGCTATGATAGGTCAGACGCCTCTCCTTGAATTCAAAACCGAGCGTCCCGCCGGACCCGAAAAAGATTCCATTGCGAAAGCGATTGAGGATTACCAGAAAGCGAAAACCGCGGGGCAGGAGCCCCCATTCAGCCCTCTTCTTTTCCAGGACCCTAACTATATTTCCACGGAGTTAACGGGCAGGTATTTAAAGAAGGCTACTCTGGAATTTGATTCACAGACGGGCGAGCCGAAAGTAGGCTTGCAGTTTGACAAGGAGGGGTCGGATTTATTCGCCAAAATCACGAAAGAAAATGTCGGTAAGACAGTGGCGATTTATCTGGACAATTCCCCAATTTCTGCTCCGGTGGTGCGCGAAGAAATTACAAGCGGTCAGGCGCAGATTTCAGGAGGATTTACCCCCGTTGAAGCGAAAACTCTGGTGGGCAGATTAAATTCCGGAGCTCTGCCCGTGCCGATTGAACTCATTTCCACGCAGTCCATAGGTGCTCCTTTGGGAGAAAAAGCTCTTGGCGGTGGAGTAAAGGCCGGGCTGATGGGCCTTATCGCCGTGGCCTTGTTCCTGGTTCTCTGGTACCGCCTGCCCGGATTTATTGCCGTTTTGGCTTTGGCGGTTTATGTTGTCATCATGCTTGCGATATTTAAACTTATACCTGTAACCCTTACCGCGGCCGGTATCGCCGGTTTCATACTTTCTGTCGGCATGGCTGTGGACGCGAATATTTTGGTCGCCGAACGCACTAAGGAAGAATTGAGAAACGGACGCAATGTAAATGACGCTATTCGCGAAGGCTTTTCCCGCGCCTGGCCGTCAATCCGCGACTCGAATATTTCAAGTATGATTACGGGCGTGATTTTATACTGGTTTGGCACGAGTCTGGTACAGGGTTTCGCCCTCACGTTTATTTTGGGAGTCTTGATATCAATGTTTTCCGCCATTACCGTAACCCGCACATTCCTGTTCTCTCTCGGAGTAACCGCGAAGAATTCGCTTACGTCTTTTATCTTCTCTAGTGGTTTTCATAAACAATAGCATGTTCATAATTCGCTACAAAAATATATTCTTTGCCATATCTGGAATCCTCGTTCTTTTGGCTATTACTGCAATGGTCTATAAGGGATTCAATGTCGGCATAGATTTCACTGGAGGCTCAATGACTGAAGTCTCATACACCAATGCTCGCCCCGACATAGCGAAACTTGAAGCTGACCTTAAGGACAAATTCCCTGGTTCGCATATGCAGATAGCGGGGGAGAAGGACCTGATTGTCCGCACCAGAGATTTAACCGACAAAGAACATACCGATTTGGTGCAGGCGCTTTCGGACAACAACACTTCTCCGCTTACGGAAAAGCAGTTTAGTTCAATCGGGCCAACCATCGGCAAGGAACTCCGTTCAAGGGCCTGGGCGGCGATTCTGACCGTGCTTTTGGGCATCGTACTTTTCATCGCCTTTGCCTTCAGGAAAGTTTCCGAGCCGATATCTTCGTGGAAGTATGGTCTTATCACCATGATTTCTTTGACGCATGACATAATAATTCCGGCGGGAATTTTCGCTTATCTCGGATACGAAGTGAATTCGCTTTTTGTGGTCGGACTTCTTTCAATACTCGGTATTTCTGTGCACGACAAAATCGTGGTATTCGACAGAATCCGTGAGAATTTAAGACTGCGCGTGGGCGCAACTTTTGGCGAGACAGTTGGGAAGAGCTTAGAACAGACCTTCGCCCGGTCAATCAACACATCTCTCACGATTCTTATCGTTTTGGGCGCGCTTTGGTATTTGGGCCCGGATTCCACCAGAGACTTTTCAATGCTCCTCTTTACGGGAGTCGCCATAGGAACATATTCATCGGTATTCTTCGCCGCCCCGCTTACTGTGCTTGCCGAGAGATTCCAAACCCAGCCAAAGAAGGGGAAGAAATAGGCTTATTCCTCTAGTGAGTAAGTGTAAAAAATGGCCTAAAAGGCCCTTTTTACTATCCTTGACTTACCGTTTCCTGCGAGTATACTAGTGAAGCGTCTAGAGGTAGACGGCTTTTAATTTGTAATTGCCGGATGCCTTTGGGAATGAGCGGTCTTTGACAACTTGTCCTCCTAAGTTTTTGTAACCAAAAAGTTTGGGGGATAGATTCATATGTTAAATTTATGAATTCACATAGTTAGTGCAAATAATCACAAATAAAACCAGTTTAGTTTGAGAAATGATTGAACTGGAGCAAAGTGAAAAGCCCGCCTAAATTTTTGTTTACAAAAACTTAAGCGGATAAAATATTTTTTCTTTTGTTCCGTCTAAAGATAGAGGTTGGAAGTTAGAGGTTAGAAATTAGAAAAATGCTATGATAAATCCAAATGATTAAGTCATTTCAGGATTTGCAAGCATATAAAAATTCTAAAGCTTTATTCCCAACAATTGTGGAAACAACACAGCGTTTTCCGCGCGAAGGGAGGTATTTAAGAGAACAAATGTGTCGTGCGGCCAATTCCATTCATGCGAATATCGCAGAAGGATTCGGTCGTTCCGAAGCAGAGTTCAAAAAATATCTGACGACATCGCTCGGGTCTAATAACGAAATGTTGAGTCACTTGGAAGATGCGTTGCTTGCGGGCTATATCGACAAAAAGAAACACGATTCTTTAGTTGATGGCTACAATACCGTGGGCAAACAAATATTCCAATTACGAGCGAAATGGAGGGTTTTCTAATCCAACTTCCAATTTCTAACTTCCAACTTCTATTTTTCATTTAGAGTTTGATCCTAGCTCAGGATGAACGCTGGCGGCGTGGATAAGG
>CAYHZS010000025.1:0-12884 GCA_964361185.1 uncultured Candidatus Saccharibacteria bacterium | reverse complement strand
AACCTACGACCAATCGCTTAACAGGCGACCGCTCTACCGCTGAGCTACTCCGGAACTCAAAGTTCATTTATTAAATTTTCAAAATACCGGCGCTGACCTCCCCCTATTCCGCTCCCTCAAACACAGCAATAATCTAACAAAAAAACGCATTTTTAGCAAAAAGAATTCAAGCAATTTCAATACAACTCTCCTTTCCACTTCGGACTTACTATCGCCGTGTCGTCATTTTGAAAAACCAAATAATTCCCCTTGAAAAATTCCGAGACGATTGGGTACCGTTCGCTCTCTGAAAAAAATAGCGCCGAGGTCATACAATCGGCGTCCCAAGCAGAGGAAGCGACAGCGACCGCGCCAGTCACAGTATCAACTGCTTTTTTAAGTTTTGGATTTACAAGATGGTGCCATTTCCCCCAGCGCCTGCGGAAACTGTCCGAAACAGCCAATCCCTGATTTTTAATACGAGCGAGCCCCGCGGCGGTGTCAGGCCTCCCCGGATATTGAATGGCTATTTTCCACGGCGCGCCGTCTATCTTTTCCGTCCCAAACATATCTCCCCCGCCGTCCACCAGAAAATTTTTATAACCGAATTTTTTAAGAATATCGGATACGCGATCTATGCAATAGCCCTTGCCTATTCCACCCAAGTCATATGCCGTGGGGCCTAGAAGCGTAAGCATTCTCCCCTCCAAGCTCCATTTTGGCAAAATAAACTCTAGGGCATCATGTGCCGGCTTCATCGAATATTTGGCGTCATACCCCGCTTTTTCCAAAAGTCCCGAAACCGCCGGATCGTAAACGCCCTCTGTCAGCCGGCGCAATTCATCCGCCCTGCCGAGCAAAACGGCAAACTCCTCCGAAATTTCATATTTGCCCGCCTCCACCGCGCGGAAAGCATTCACTTCCGAATCAGGCAAAAAGCGCGAGAATCTTTTCTCAAAATCTTTTACATAATCCAAAACGGCCGCGCGGGCGTCCTCCCAGACTTCTCCCCCGCTTAAAACAATCTCCCATTTGGTGCCTATTCCGGAAAAAGAAAAATTCTTGTTTTCTTTTTCCATACCGGCAATTTAGATTTGGGCTTTGATCTCGGTCAATGCCTTATTGAAAGCGTCCGTGGTAAGTGAAGAAGTGCCGATTTTGTCCACGCCGTTTATTTCGCTTAATTTCTTTCCTTTAATTACCAAAGAAAGGCCATCATTGAATTTCACAAGATTCGGATTTACTTCGTCCGGCTTAATCGTATCAATTGATTTTACTCCTGTGATTACTCCCTTCCCGTCCAGTGCCAAAACAAATCTGACCTTGTCCTCTCCTCCCGGCACGGGATAGACGGCGAGCGCGCTCACTTCTTTCAGTTCCGGCACGACAAGTTCTTTAGTCGCGTCAGAGAGATTATCCGCCACACGCGATTCCGGCGGTTTCGGATAAAATCTATAATAAGCAATCACTGCGATTGCGATGACTACTACGGCAATAACTATGTTTCTTTTTGAATTCATGGCGCTTTTTTATTAGACTAATATTACGGTTAATTATACTCCAATAGTACACCTGAACGCCAAATATTCTGTGGAGAAAGTTTTTCCACAATTATATTGTAGTTATGCACTGTTTTTGCACAGTCTTTTCAACTATTTTATATTGACTATTTCGGAAAACGGAAAATAATTAGGGTAAGTTCATTCCATGGAGTATTTCTAATTAATTTAAGGGTCCGAAAAAACTGCCTGTTTATAACCGGCACCAAAGGACACCAATATATAAAAAAGAGAAATCTTCTCCGAGAGTGGGCTTCACAGTTAAGAAAACATCGCCTTATGGCGATGTTTTCTATTGTTTAATATTTAGATTCTGAAAAGTCTTCCCGCCGTTTCGCTTGCCAATTTTTTATCCACAATCACAGCAAGTCTGGCTTGCGTATCCGGTATATCTTTAATGTCAATCTTACCGACTACGCGCACGGTGACATCGCACACACCTACAACAATTGCCGGATTCATGTCTTTTCCGCTCAAACGGATGGCTTCAGTTTCATCAAACATGACGTCAATTTGGCGCTGTTTTCGGCCATGCATAGTGTCGGCAATAACACGGTATCCTATCAGATGCTCGACTTCTTTGAATCCGCAGGAAGCGGCATTTTTTGGAGTTTCAAGCGCGATGATTGTTCCGTATGGCAAAGCTCCGGCTAAGTCGCGCGAACGCGCGACAATTACAGACGGATTTGAGACTGCTCCGGATGCAGTCATCTCCGGATCTTCATCGGTCTGTTCGGGCAAAGCGTTATATCCCGTAAGCTTTACAGACAATATATTTTTGGTGGTAGTTGCCGGAACATAAGATTGAGGCAACGGGTCAGGCGCGCCGGAGATGGCTCCTGACCAAACAAAAAACCCCGCTAGGGCTATGTTGGCAATGCTTGTCATAAAAAATAAGGCCTTACGCCTTTGTGTTTCTATCCTAGCATTAATAAGCTAATTGGTCAATGTGCTAATATATTCTGATGCCGGAAGATTTTTCCAGTAAAAAAATAACTCTTGGCTTATTGCCCGCTGTCTTATTGACTATTCTCACAGTAGCCGGAGTGTCATACAGCGGGTATCGGTATTACTTGCTCAATAAAGATCTAATCCGTTCTAAGGCACAATTTCAGGCAACATCCCAGAGCCTGCAAGGTTCCATAGCGGAGCTTGAAAAGCATATTGCAAGCACCACCAGCGAAAATATATTTCTAAATGATTTTCTAACAGTGCTTAAAGCCCGCAACGCCGACTATCAGAATGAGGTGTCGGAAATCAGCCAGAGAGTTTCTACTCTCCAGAAATTGACTTCGCTCGATCCGGAATTGCTCCAAAAATACTCCAAAATATATTTTTTGAATGAAAATTATATTCCTTCTGATCTCACTCTCATAGATCCTTCTTTCCTTTCTCGTCCCGCAAAACCCGAACAAATACACGCGAGCGTAAAACCATACCTGGAAAATCTTCTCCGCGAAGCCAGAAGGACGGGAGCGGACATAAGCGTGGTATCCGCTTACCGCTCATTCGGAACACAGTCGGCACTCAAAGCGCAGTATAAGGTCATCTACGGCGCCAATACGGCCAACAAATTTTCTGCCGACCAAGGATACTCGGAGCACCAACTCGGCACTACTGTTGACTTTGCGACAAAAAAGGAGAGCGAGTCGGGTTCCGGTTTCAATAAATCCCCCGCTTATTTGTGGCTCACGGAAAATGCTCATCGTTTCGGTTTTATCCTCTCGTACCCGGAGAAGAATTCCTATTATATTTTTGAACCATGGCACTGGCGCTTCGTGGGAGTGGAACTCTCCGCCTTGCTCCATAAAGAGAATAAGCGTTTTTACGACATACCGGAGAGGGATATAAGCGCGTATCTCATAAAAATATTCGACTAGAGAGGTCCTCTGGTACTTCTAATTTATCTGATTTTTTGAGAAAATATTCAAATGCAGGAAGAAACAAAGCTCAAGAAAAACGCACTCGGCCTCACGGAATCGATTATTATGGGCATCGCCGGCACAGCGCCCGCCTACAGCATTGAAATCACCACTTCCACGATTATCGCCACCACCGGAGTTTTCTCTCCGGCCAGTATTTTAGTCTGTGGGCTTATTATGTTTGGCATCGCCTTTGCCTTCATAAACTTAAATAAGGCCGTTTCAAGCGCGGGAACTTCATATTCCTGGGTAAGCATGGTTTTCGGCAAAACAACCGGCTTTTTCGCCGGCTGGGCATTACTTGTTCTCTGTTGCGTATTCATGGTCTCGGCCATGATACCAGCCGCCAACGCCACTCTCCTTATATTCAAGCCGGAATTGGTAAACAACGTAAACTGGGTCACCGCCATCGCTGCGCTGTGGCTTACCTTCATAAGCGCCGTTGTCGTCAAGGGAATAAAGCTGACGAGCTTTGTTCAAGTTCTGATGACGATAATCGAGGGCATCATTCTATTGGCCATCATAGTAATGAGCTTTATTGTCTTTCCGAAATTTCCGGCCCACGCTTTCTCCTGGAACTGGTTTTCGCCTTTCAGTTTCTCTCCCCAATTATTTGCGAGTGGCGCCTTGGTGGCAATTTTTTTCTACTACGGATGGGACGTAACCATGAATTTGAGCGAAGAAACTACCGATCCGAACCGCACCCCGGGACGGGCGGCGTTCTGGTCCATGATATTTCTCATTGTTTTCTTCCTCACATTCATAGTTATCACTTTGCTTGCCCTCTCGGACGCGGAGATACAACACTACAATACCAACGTGATTTTTGGTATTGCAGAAAAGCTGTTTGGCAAAACCTGGGGATACGTGGCCATTATCGCTGTTCTCTTGAGCACTATCGGCACGGTTGAAACCCAGATACTGCAATTCACCAGGACTCTTTTCGCCAAAGGGCGGGATAGAGCTCTTCATCCCAGATATTCGCGCCTCCATCCTGAATGGAAAACTCCGTATATCGCCATTTTCTTTATCTGGATTGCGGGATTAGCTTTGCTTTTCGGTTCGTCATATCTCCCCACTATAAACGTGATTCTGGAGGATTCGATTACCGCACTCGGCTTTCAAATTTCTTTCTATCTTGGTCTTACCGGGCTCGCCTGTGCCTGGTATTACCGGAAGATGATTGCGGGAAAAATCTGGCCGGCAATCACCCACATAGTCTGGCCGGCATTTAGCGGATTTTTTCTGTTTTTCGTCGCCATCTACAGTATCCCTACATTTGATACCATCACCAATATCGTGGGTTTGGGCGGTATAGCTATCGGAATCGTTCCTTTCCTGCTCAACCGAAAAAATTCCAAAATTTAACATTCCAACATTCTTGACCTGCCCCGTAGTGAGCTCTGCTCTACTACTGGGGAGAATATCGGAATGTTAGGAATATATAGCCAAACTAAAAACCGCCCTTATTGGAAGCGGTCTTTAGAAAGCAAGATAGCTCAAATATCTTCTTTCTTACATAATCTTAAACATTTTGGTATCACACTTCACGCACACTCCCTTCATGGCCTTACGGCCGTTCTTCATCGTAACTTCCTGTGTATCCTTCATTTCACTCCCCTTCTTATCTTTGCACCTCATGCAATATCCTGTTACTGCCATATAAATTATTGTTTAATTGCTAATTACTGATGAAACTACCACACTTCTTTATTATATCAAAGCCACAGAAATAGTCCTTTTCCCCAATTATCGCCCGATTATTCAATCTCCCACCTCCCGACTTTTGTCCTCTTGATAGAATACGCCAGAGCCGGCACATCGAGTTTTTCTCCCAAATCATGGGCAAATTGGCGAACATAGAACCCGGATGAGGTCTTCAGTTGCAGTTTAAATAAATCAAACTGGCTATCTTGAAATTTTACTATCTCCTTTTCCCATTCGCTTTTAATCTTTTCCTGCCTGAAATCGCCGGAAATTGAGTCCGCGGAAAATACGGCATTATTAAGTATATCTTTCGCGCCTATTTTTCTGTGGCCTAATATTTCTGCGCTGTATAAAGACACATCATGCTCCGGAATCTCCACACTAATCCCTTTCCTGCTTAATTCGTGAAGTTGAATTCCGCCCACGGTCTTAGACGAATACGCGGGATATTTTTGATTAAACTTTCCGACAAAAGAAATCGCTATCTCGGCAAATATTTTCTCATCAATTTCCATCGGCTTAATCTCCGTAACCAGTCCCAGCAAGTCATGAGTATCGGTTGAAACCCCGCACAATATCTCCGTTATGTAGGTTTTATCAAGCGACAAATATTTCTCCCTTTCCTTATTGGCCTCTCCCACCAAAACAATCATCAACCCTTCCGCCATAGGGTCAAGTCGTCCGGCATAGGATAATCTCTCTTTCGCAAACTCCGGTTTCTCCACGCGTAACCTATCAAGCGCCTGAAGAGGCGTCTCAAATTTTTTCTTATATACAGCCAAAACAAAATTCATTCAACAACTATAACGAATGTTTGGATTTTAAACTACCTTTGGTACAATTTATAAGTGCAGCAGTTTATTTTTCTAGCCTTTATATTTTTTGCAGTTGTTTTTGAAACAATAGCGGATGTTTTTTTCAAATTCTCGCATTTACAAAATAAACCAATTTATCTTTGGATTGGAGTTGTTTTGTACACAATAGGAACAATCGGATGGGCGTTTTCTTTACGATATGAATATTTGTCAAAAGCCATTTCTATATTTACTATTCTGAATTTAATCGCTGTTATTTTAGTCGGAATTATTTTCTTCAAAGAGGATGTTTCGTTGGTAAACAAACTTGGCATAGGACTCGGTATACTAAGCGTTATCTTAATGCAGATTTAGTTAAATAAGCACGACTTATTCAATAAAAACGTAATTTAGGAAATCCTGAAATTATCAAACTGCCATGGGTCTTCCGCGTCAAACTGTTCCGGAAATAATTTTCCGCGGCCTTGTATAGGAGTCCAGTCGGTATACTCGCCGAATACCTTGCCGAGATAGGGACGCGCGACTTCCATCACCAGTTCGTGATCTATCTCATCGGCGTCTACGATACCTGACATCGGATTCTTTGTCGCCCAGACCACCGCGCCAAGGACGCCTATCGTCACCTGAAGACTGGTCGCGTTGTTGTAGGGCGCGAGCTTGCGCGCCTCATCAATAGAGAGACGCGAACCATACCAGTACGCATTTTTTGCATGTCCCATCAACAAGACCCCAAGTTCATCCACACCGCCGGGCAGAATATCTTCGCTGATGAGCCGTTGCTCTCTCTGGAGTTCACCGTTATTAGCGGCGAGTTCGTCAAGTGAAAGTACGGCGCCGTCGCAGGGATGATAAGCATAGTGTACCGTCGGCCGATAGACGACCGACTCACCTTCTTTCAGCGTCAAGTAATCAGCGATGGATATGGATTCATTGTGGGTGATGATCCAACCGTGCTGGGCCCGCGAGATAGGCGTCCAGCTACGCGTTTTAGTTATAAAACCCGGCTGTTCCAGATAGATGGCGCTCTCGCAACCGAACTCATGCTGACGTCCGTTCTCCGGAAGTTTTTTCTCATGCGTTCCCCATCCGAGTTCAGACGGCTGACAACCTTCGGAATAAAATCCGTCGATGGACCAGGTGTTGACGAACTCTCCCATTTTTTTTGATACTGAAGATTCCTGCGTATCGCGTTCGGCAACATGAATGACTTTGACGCCAAGGTCTCGCGCGAGCCGTGCCCAACCGTCGCGCGTCGCCGGCATGCCTGCCTTTACTCCGGTGTCCTTTGCAATATTCAAGAGCGCTTGTTTGACGAAATGCGAGACGAGACCGGGATTCGCGCCATGAGCAAGAACCGCGGTCGGGCGCGGTCCCTCGATAGGGAGTGCGCGCAACGCGAGTGCTCCTTCGCGGAGCGCATAATTGGAACGTTGTGAGAGTGAGAGAGACGAATCAGTGTAACCACCCCTCCACGGCTCGACGACGGTATCAAGATAGAGAATGCCGTTCCTCTGACAATACTCAATAAGCGAAGCCGAGGACACATCCACCGAGACATTCAGAAGGAAATCCCCGGAGCCGAGATACGTACGCATAATTTCCTCATAATTTTCCGACACAACCGGATTCACGACGAAGCGCACTCCGAACTCACGCGCGACAGCCTCTCCGCGTTTATCGGCGGTAACAATAGTAATGCGCTCCGGCGAAATACTTAAATGGCGAAGAAGAAGCGGCAGAACACCCTGACCTATGCTCCCGAAACCTACTATGAGAATTTTCCCGTCAAACGCGTATTTTTCCATTTATAACTTTAAAACGCCGCTTCACCGCCGTTCACCCTTAGCTCTTATATGCGAACAATTATACAGAAAATTATGCGATTATCAATGAAAAACAATCAAAACTGTCCTCTTTTTGTTTTGTCTGTTAAAATATAAAAATGAAATCACCTACATTTTTCCGTTCCTTCCAATCAGCTTTGCGGGGACTCAGGATTACCTTCCGCGAAGAGCGCAATTTTAAAATTGAAATCGTTTGCGCCATCTTGGTTATAATAATCGCCTACAACTTTGGGTTTTCTCTTTCGGAATGGATTGTTTCCTTTATCGCCATATTTATGGTGTTATCAGCCGAACTCATCAATACCGCGGGAGAAAACATATGCGACAAAATATCGCCTAATAATGACCCGGCAATTGGAAAAATAAAAGACATGCTCGCGGCTTATGTCTTAGTCTCGGCAATAGGCGCCTCTATTTTAGGCGCGATTATTTTCATCCGCCACTTCTGGTTTTAAACCCCGCGCAACAGTCAAGAAATCTTCTGTTTGGCGTATTCAAGCGCTCCGTACATCGCTCCATCATCCCCAAGTTCCGCTTTCACGATGTCCGGCGCCTCCGGGAAGAACACAGGTAATTCCGAAAACTTTTTTCGCACCTCTTCGAGCGATATGGGATTTTTCCCCGTAATCATGGATCCTCCCAAAACTACCGCCTCCGGCGACCAATAGAGTACGCTGTTATAAATTCCTACGGCTAAATTTGCGGCCAGCTCCCTTAAGATTTCCGGGTCATTTATGTCAGCTGGGTGCATTCCGTATTTTTTCTCAACCGCCGAGCCGGAAATTAAGGATTCTAAGTCTCCCGCCCCTATTATCTGATGTCCTGGTTCAAATCCAAAAACCTTCTCGTCTATCTTGCCGTCCACTATCCTTGCCCCGCCGATACCTGTGGACACCGACATGTAAACCACGACGCTACTCCCCCGGCCTGCTCCGTAGGCCGCCTCGCCCAATCCCGCCATCGCGCAGTCGTTTTCCAGATAAACAGGAACGCCGAAGTGCCTGGAAATTTCCGTCTTAATAAACTTGCCGTCCCATTCGGGAAGATTCGGCAGTCGGAATATCTGGTCGCCATCTGGGGCAAGTATTCCCGCGAGTCCTCCAGAAATCGCTACAACAGGTTCTCCTCCGGACACATCGCCCACAAGTTTTTCCAGAAATTGCATCCCCTCGGTGAAGTTTTTTGGAGTCGGCAACTTTTCCGTTTTGCTGATTGTTTTTCCGTCACGAGACAAGGAAACGCGCATTTTAGTTCCTCCGATATCGAAAAGAATTACAACCCCGCTGTTTTCGCTTTTTTTGTCCTTGTCGAAATTGAACATATTTTTTAACGGAAGAAAAGATTCTTAGCCGTATCCCAGAATTCAGGATGATTATTCTTCTTTTTCATATAATACCACCATTCCGCTCCCCAAAAATATTGTTCGGAAAATCCGGTATGCCGATTAAATTCTATCACTTCTTTGAATTTATCTATCCCCATGCGGTCAAGTTGTAATTCTATCGGAGCCTCAACAATCGGCTTGTTAAGCCAGGGTTCAGTGGCAAGTTCAATCAACAAAGTTTCTTTATCTCCTCTCGCAAAATCAGTCAGATTTTGCTTGAGCCTAAAAAATCCCGGACTAATAGGATACTTAAGTGGTCCCAAAACGTCATGCCAGATGTACAAATAAACACTCGTGCCAAAAACATCACCATATTTTCTGGCTTTATACCATAGTCCCATTTCCCCACTGTCGGTTATTAAAACGGGATGTTTCGGGTCCAGTTTTTTTACCAAAGCTATTTCTCGGCTTAAGAAATCTTCATCCGTAGAACCGCAGTATTCGTAAGCAAAACGCAAAAATGGCTCGTTTTCCACCTGCCAAAAACGAAGCACTGGCGAATATTTATATCTTTCCACAACCGTCTCAATATAATCTAAAATCTTCTCCTGCTTTTCTTTTTGCCCCAAATCTTTGACCCAAGATGGGTCATGGCACTCCGGCCAGCCAGGCAAACGCCGTCCGACTCCCAAGATTACTTTCACCCCTCTTTTTTCCGCTTCGCTCATCTGGTGGTCAAGTTCAACAAAACTGAAAGCCTCGTCGGCAAGTTCAATCATGTCCCAATGAGCCGAAAGTCGGATATTTTTTACTTTCAAATCATCCATTATTGCCAAATAGACTTCGCGCCAATCAAGTTCCAATTCTTCCGCATGCTTTACGCTGAATGAAACGCCATATATGATTTCATTCGGAGTATCGCGTCGGGAAAACACAATAGCGAACACGGCAAAAATGGCGATTATGGCGAGGATTATGGTATAGGAGCGCTTCATTTTGAATACCGGCTATCACTTAAAAAACAAGACGAAAAATCCTATAATGATTGAAATGATGCCAACCAATTTATGAGGAAAGCGGTGATGTTCTATTTCACCAGGGAAAGACTTAGGCATCTTTTGGTGAAAGAAATACGCGAGAGGCAAAAGAAAGACGAACTGTAGTCCAGACAAAGAATTAACCACCGACACACTGCCGATGTTAATCGCAAAAAGGGTCAGAATAAAAGCAAAACCGGCCATGGCTTTGTTCCCCACGACTAGCCATTTAGTCCGCGCGGGAGAAACTTTAATTCTGTTTCGGATAGCCACGTACGTTTGGGGCAGGAAAAGAAGCAGTAGAGCGACCAAAACATTGGCCATCCGAGACCAGAAAAATCCGTCTGCAAAAGACGCACTCAAGAAAAGAAGCTTCATTAGAAAAGCCGACGCGCCGAAGAAAACTCCCGCAAGAAACACGTATGAAAAAGATTTTCCGGTAAAGCGAAATCCGGAGATGAGAAACAACCCGGCAGTAAGAAAAGAAAAGGCCAGAAGAAATCCTTCCGGCAGGTCCTGGTGCAAAAACCAATAGGCGAAAACGAAAGTGGTTATAGCCGATACTGCTCCCGCAACAGGCACAACATCGGACGCGGAAGATATTTTTAGCGATTGGTACAAACACAATATTGAAAAGATATATGCGGCAGCGGTCATAAGCGAGAGAAAAATCGTGTCGCTTCCGGGCCAAGAAACAACTCCGAACGGAGCCATGATAAGCACTATGCCGGAAAGCATGCTTACGTAAAAAGTATAGACGACCGGATCCCTGACTCCGTTTTCGCTGTTCAAAAGATACTTATCAATGATGACGGAAAGAGCGTTGATTAATTGTGCGAATACGGCTAGACCTATCCAGAAAAACATATAGATTTCGTGTTATGCGTTATTTAAAATTCGCTTCGTCTCAATTTTATAAGATTCCACGTCCGGCTGGTCAAAAGCATCTACCCCGAGCAATTTGGCAACATACATAGTTTCAATCATTTTCCACTGCATGTAAGCGCCTATCTCCGACTCAGTAATTTTCTCAAATACCACTTCCGTAAAAGGCAAACCGCGTTTACCGTAAGCCACTTTTGCACCACGCGACACGGCACCTATTATTTCTCTGAAGGGCCTTCCTTCTACCGAGCGGACTAGTCCGGGGAAAATACGAGTCACCGGTACTTTAGCCTCATAATCCCCCACCTCGCTCTCTATGAATTCAGTCATTTTATCTTTGGGTCCACCCAGATAAAGCTGTCCAACCGAATGAAGATCCATAGAACCTATAGAAACCGTCGGGGTAATGCCGACAGATTCCGATTTACCAATACTTTCGGCAAGCAACTGGCGATACCATTTTCCGAGGGATTCAAGTTCCGGATTGAAAAAAAAGCTATCGTGGATTATCTTTCCTTTTTTATGCCAATTAGCCAGAAAACTAGCTCCTTTAATTCCCGGATTACGGTCTGCTTCGAATTGAAGACACTCTGCTGTCATTTTGACGGCACCTTCGCGGAAAGCGGTGATATTCACGCCCGCGGCCTGAAGCGGGAATAGCCCAACTGCGGAAAAAACGGAGTATCTTCCTCCAACCGGTTTCGGCACGGGAAGCACGGCGAGGCCACGGTCTTTAGCATTTTCCCACAAAACCGAATTTTCGTCGGTAATCACTACTACACGTTCTTCTATGTCCGGAAATTTATTTTTTAGTTCATTCGTGAAATATTCAGCGCAAGCAACCGTCTCTAAGGTATTGCCTGATTTACTGGCAATAATAACCAACACTTCCTCTACCCTAGAAATACCCCTAAGTACGCGCCGAGCAACTAGTACCGTTTTTTTGTCGTCCGGAGTATCAAGAAAGAGCATTGTCGGTCCATTGCCGTTCCAAAGCGCGTCATACACGGCTTTTGCTCCAAGATTGGAGCCCCCTATCCCGGCGACAACAATATACTTCAGGGGAGTTTTTACCTTCTCATTATAAGCAGCTTGGACGGAGTTGAGGATTCCTTCATCTAGAGGCAGATGAACCGAGCTTTCGGGTTCTTTGTATTCGCCCAACGCGGCAATTCCGCTTATCTGCGAAATGTATGGGGCTAAAAGTAAGGATGCCTCTTTGTAATCGTTCTCGGTAAGACCGCTGTGTTCAAAAGAAAAGCGCATGGTCTCCCAATTATATACCAAAAACTTATCTTCCGACAGAAAAATGGAGATATCAACAGGCGGCGCATTTGCAGCCAACAGGTTTTATGTACTCATCAAAGTATTCTTCTCCGTAATCGTAGACGATTTCGTCTCCGGGTAAAATTTTCTTCCTGGCCACTATAAAAACTCTCTTTCCCCTGACATCCGCTTCGGCATTTGGCTTGCAAGAATGATTGGCATAGCGGGCTATATTTTCCCGTCCCCTTCCGTCAATGGTCCAGCGGGTATTTACATCAAATAAATACCTGTTTGTCACTATATCTTCGGCTACTTTGGCTGGTATAAGGGGACCCACGTATTCCACTATTTTCTGCCCGCGCCTAAACGTCGTATTGGCAAAAAGGCCACGCCCAGCGTAAGAGCGCTTAACAGAAAAACCATATTCGGACTTGTCGGTTTTTTCCCCCGCCATAAAAAATAACATACTATCATAACAACCGACTATTACGCAATGACGTCCTCCCCGCACTCGCGTGCGGGGTTTCCTTTGGGTCTCATGAGAAT
>CAYHZS010000024.1:0-12893 GCA_964361185.1 uncultured Candidatus Saccharibacteria bacterium | reverse complement strand
GCCCGGGGTGGGAATCGAACCCACATGCCTTGCGGCCGCCGATTTTAAGTCGACTACGTATACCAGTTCCGTCACCCGAGCCTGGAGGCGTAGGCGGAAACTTCCCTCGGCTTAAACCTCATCGACACTCGGTTTAGCCTAGGCACCGCCTCGCGATTTTTTCTGCTGAAAAAATATTGCTGCGGCGTTCAATTCCCGACGCAAGAGAAGCAATTCTCTTGCTCCCAGCCTGGAGGCGTAGGCGGGAATTGAACCCGCGCATAACGGTTTTGCAGACCGCTGCGTTACCACTTCGCCACTACGCCACTACGCCACTAAACTCTAAACTGATTGAAACACTCTCGTTTCACCACATTATATTTACTCGTTTCAATCTGTCCGCCTAAATTTTGTACGCAAAACTTTGGCGGGCAAGCCACTACTCCCTAATAACCTTTATATCCTAACATATTCAGCCTGAAATTCAGTCTTTTTTATCAAGGTTAAACCTTGATAAATTGATTATATCATGTTGATTGACTTTTTCATTGTTTTGTGCTTAAATTGTACCAGTTTTATAGTTTGGGGAATTCTCCCCTTTTGACAACTGGAGGAATACAATGGCAACAGCGCCAGCGGTATCACAATACGAACAGTATGACCTCGGGTCAAGATTCTTTTGGTTCGGGATAATTTCCGGACTAATCCTCGTTTTTCTGTGCGGATTTTTCTGGTTCCTATTCGATCTGAAAGCTATCCTCGCTGGAGCTTCGGTCTGGGCCGTCATCATGGCCATCTTCGGGCCAAAGATGTTCCTGGTCCAAGTTCTGGAACTGGAGTCCAAGGTTATGGTCAATGCCTTCACAGGCACAATGACCGCCTACAAGTCCGGAGCGAAACTGAAATACCCCTGGGAACAGGAATCGGAGGAAGGGAATCACGGCCGTGTTGAAAGAAGGCCCTACCAGGCCAAAGGAACCAAAACAACACCGGCAAAAGATGGCGCCGTTATGGAAGGCAAGTGGTTGATTCAGTACCGGCCACACTTCGACGACGACAACATCGATCCGGCGTTTCTAACGATGAAAGAAGACAAACGGGAAGAAATCATCCAAAACGGCTTAAACGCCGACGTTGGGTCTTATCTTTCCGAACAGACGGCGGGGCAAGACTCAGAAACCATCAGAACGGATGTCGCAAAGAAAGCCAGGGAACATTTCCAAGCCATCTTTGTCGACAACGACGAGAGGCACCTCCTGGAAAGAATCTACGGAATAGAAATTCTGGAGTTCAGGATGGAAGACCTTGATTACAGCGAGGAGGCGCAGAAGTCACGTTCAGAACTGTTCGCCGCGAAGCAAACGAAACTGGCTGCGGAATCGCTCGCGGAAATCAAGGGACAACATGTCGGCGGGAAAAACGCTCTGAACGCCGCACTCGTCAATAAAGGGAAAGCAACCAAGAATATCACCGAGATCGAAGGTGAGGGCGCCAACGCCGCAGTCGCTGTCCTCAAGGAAATCTTCGGGAAAGGAGGTCGCTAATGGCTACGACACAAACACCGGCTGTGCAAAAAAAGTCCGCCGTTGAAAGGTTGTGGCTGTGGGCCTTCTTGGCCATAGCTCTAATCTTCGCGGCCATATGGGTCAAGTCCGTTTGGCCCGGCAAGGACGAAGGGGCTGGGCAACGCAGTGGCGCCGGGCCGGCAAGGGTAACACGAGCACCGGCGGTACGGGCCATGAACGATTCCACAATGAAAACTGTAGTACTCGGCACCAACTGGACTGAGCTCGAAATCACAGACGGCGAGCGGTGGGGGTGCTTTCCTGACGGAAGGGCTGTTGTCAAACTGCCTGGAGGAAAGGAATTGCCGGATGGTCCAGGAATAAGCAATACTGTTGGCACCATCAGAGCGGGCGCCAAGATATGGTACCGAGCTGTGAGCGGTATCGTAAGGATGGGCTGCATCAATGCCCTTCCTGTTTAGCTCCCCCTAGCTCTTTCGGCCAGGCAGAATGCCTGGCCATAACTGCAACCCCGACGTCACGTCGGGGTTTTTCTTTACCCGCCTAAGTTTTTGCCTCTCTCACTTAAGTTTGTAAACCAACTTAAACGGGGAAACAATTTGGGCGGTTTTTTCTACCTGCCCCGTAGTGAGCTCTGCTCTACTACTGGGGTTCAATTTTTACTTACGCTTACGGACGCGGAACGGATACGCCAATTGTCCCTGAAAGAATCTCGATGATGCCCCAGAAGCCGGCCATTATTACAAGCCCGATAAGTCCGTACATTATGTGTTTCTGGCCTGTCTTTCTCTCCGTTTCATTGTCCTGATAAAGGAAATACTCCATTACGCCCCAGGAAAAATAAGCGAAGGCCAGAATAAACAGAAAGGCAAGAGCCGGATTTATTATAACGGCATTAATCTTCAAAAGAAGGCTGTCAATGGATGACATCTTGAATATTTATCTTCCCCGCAAATCACTAACTAGGGGATGATTGTGCCGGTAACACTCGGAAGTGTCGCCGAACCGCCCTGCGTGACGCCGAATGTGCTGTTAAGCACGTTTACCAAGCCCCAAATTGAAACTATGACGAATAGGGCAATGATGCCGTAAATCATCCTCTGGCGCCCCTCGTCCGCTTTTTCACCGGGACCGGAGAGTATGTACTGGGCAAGGCCCCAAATGAAGAATAGAAGCGCTATCGCCACGGCGACAATCGTGGCAATATCTATGATATTCTTCACAACTGAAAGCATCCCCCCTATTGTCGGCGCGCTAACCGCCAATGCGACCATAGGCAGACCGAAAGCGCTTATAAATGCTGCTACTTTTTTCATACTTTTAATAACTTGTCCCGTAGCGAGCTCCCTTTACTGTAGTGAGTATTCTCTACTACCGGGATGCCCTACCACTGGAATTACTTAATAATTTACTTGTCTTGTAATTGTACTATGCATTCGTCTAATTATCCATATGGCGCCACCCGCAATTATCCACATGGGTAAATTACCCGCAAAAAGCGCCCTGGCGGGATACTTACTGGTCCGACTTGCGAGAACTATCTCGTTCTGTATGTGGGAGTTCCGGTACTAACCCCAAATGTTGTCGTAAGTACGTCCACCAGGCCCCAGACGGAGACCATAACAAAAAGGGCTATTATTCCGTATATCATGTATTGACGACTTTCTTGCCTTTTTGTTTCATTATCATACTCTTTAATGTACATGACCAGATTCCACAAGAAAAACATCAGTGCCAAGGCTCCTATCACCACAATAGCGGATTGAACAAGCGAAAACAGGCACCCGAAAAAGCCGAAAAGGTCTTTTATACTGGAACAGCTCGGAGTAGTCGCCGCAAAGGAAACTGCCGGCAAGAGCGAAACAGCCAGTAATGCGCTCGTCTTAAATACATTTAATTTTTTCTGCCTAGAGTTCATTGTTTATTGCCTTATTTATAATCAGCTCCCTAGTTGTCTTACTGTGTCGCCTAAAACTGTAGCTATCAGACTGGCTGCCAGAAGCACGGCTGTACCGATAATAGTATACCAAAATATTTTTTTAGCGTCTTTAATGGCCGTCTCATCCCCTCTCGCGGTCACAAATTTAAAACCGGCCCAAATGATGAAAAGGCCGGCTATGGGTATGCCTATTTTAAGGGCGGTAGCGGTGATTTTATCCACAAAAGTGGTTAAGTCCTCGGAACCTATCGGGTTGCAAAGTTGGCCAGTCTGGCAAATCTTACCGCCCGTAGCGGCAGTAGCTAAGAGTGGCAAATTTAACAACAACAAAAACGCTATAATCATGAAAAAAGGGAGTATTTTGTTTATTTTCATTAATTTAATTCTACCACATTACCCTCTAAACTGTTGTGGAATCTCCGCTTCAAGTCCCAAAAGAATGAGCTTAATAATGAGGAATGCGGCTAAGGCGATAATAAAGCCCAAAAGTACGTTCCAGAATATTGTTTTGGCCTTGGTTATGTCTCCCTCGCTACTTGATTTGAACATAAAGAGAAATCCAGCCCACATGAACAGAATTATGGCGAAAGGAGTGGCAAAGCTGTAAAGAAGGAAATCAATTATGTTATTCCCGAGAGTCACAAACTTGTCAAAATCACACGGGTCGGTAAATTTGCCGTTAACTAAAGTCTTATTACACGGAACTACTCCGGCGGCGAGGGAAACAAACGGAATTAAAACAGCGACCAAAAGAAGCGTGCAGACAAAAAACACCGCAACTTTTTGCCTGCTTGGAAAGACAAATGTCGAGTAATTATTAATCATATTGGTTCTATTTTCTTAAAAGCCTATCCAATTCGCCGGAAGAATTCCTGACCGCCTCGCCTATATTCAAACGGCCGGAGACTATATTCTCCACCAAATCGGAAAATATCTTGGACGTATCTAGGGGAGAGGGGTCTATCCATCCGCGGGACATCAAAGCCGAACTGAAAAAAACATTCATGTAGGCGTCGGTGGGCTTTTGGGCAAGAACGTCGCGCCTCGCGGACGGTAGAGATATTTTATTCACAAGTTCCGCGGAAAAATCCTGGCCCGCCATAGCGCTAATTACCTGAAAAGCTGATTCGGCGTTTTTTGAAACCTTTATTATGGCAAGTCCGCTAATATCTCCGATGGTAATGCTTACAGAAGAACCCTTTGTTTGGGGTACTTTGGCGACATCAAAATTTAAATGAGGATTTTTCTCGCGGATGCCAAAAAGTTCGCCCGCGTAGCCGAAATAGAAAGCCACTTTCCCAGAAATGAAAGCGTTTTTGGAATTCGCCAGTGATTTATTCCAGGAATAAACCGGCTGGACTGGATTCGAGAAATTGGTGTAATAGCGCAAGGCTTCTTCGGCCGGATTAAGAGTGGAAAAATCCGCGCTTCTGCCGAAAACCACTCTAAAACCGCCCGAATCGCGCGTGATTATTTTGTCTCCAGCCTGTAACGAGAGCAGGACTATAATATCTTTCGCGTAAAGCACGTTGCTTGATTCTCCGAAAGCAACCGCGCTTCTTGTCAGGTTGCCGGATTGGTCCTTTTCCACGAGATTAGGAGTTATAGCGAGAAGTTCTTCCCATGTTTTTGGTGGAAGAGAAATTCCGGCATTTGAAAGAATGTCGCGGTTAAAATACATGACCATCGGATCTATGATGAGAGGCAGGGCAAGAATGCTTTCCGAATCAAGAAATAATTCCCCCTCTTCCACGAAAGTATCCTTGAAGGCGCGCTCCGAAATAGACGAGTACGGTATGGCCAGTAATTTATCGGCGTGCCTATAAATAAGTTCCCGCGGAAGCATGACTACATCCGGGCCCTGTCCTCCCGCCAAAGCCTCCGTCAGGTCGCGGTCAAAAGAAGCGCGATTTTTTTCCAGGTAAGACAAGACTGTGGGCTTGTGCTCTCGGTTGAAATTGTCCACTAAGTCGGCAATTGCGCCCTTGGGTATAGTCCCCCAGACAACAACCGTACCTCCCAAGTCGCCACCGCGTCCGCCCGAACCCTTCATCCCCGGAATAAGTCCCGAAAAAATCAAAATACCGACGATTATGAAAAACCCGAAGATTCCTAAAATCGTAATTTGAAAATTAGACATGGTTGATTTTTAGGGAGCGATAGCGACCATAAAAATCGCCACCCCGCCTCACTTTTGCCTCCTTCATAAAACCAACGCGCGTGGCCGAATAGGCCTTACCTTGATGGGCGAAGCGCGTTGCCACTATTGTTTTTACGAAAGTAACAAGCGTCATTAAGATATGTAAATATTTTGCAAAAGTGAGGCTGGGGTTACAAACAAACAGACTATAGTTTCCTAAACAGCAGGCCGTAATGGTATTCCCCCGCATCGATCTCATTATACAAAGCAAAGCCGGAATTAAGAAACAATTTCTTCACAGCTTCTTTCGTGACAACATCCGATTCTTTTGGTCCGATTCCTCCGAATGATCCGTTCCAATCAGCAACAAAAACATACCCATTGTTTTTCAGGATTCTTTTTGCTTCGGCTACTATTCCTTCCTTGTGTTCAGCCTGAAAAAGAACATTCACAAGGACAGCAAGCCCAATCAGACCGTCGGCGATTTTTGTCCCGCCCACCTCTTCAATATCGCCCCAGATTATTTCCACATTTGAGAGACCCTCTCTTTGGGCGGACTTCTTAATCCCGGTTAAAAGTTCCTGAATTATATCAACGGCATAAACCCTGCCCTCGCCAATATTTCTGGCAATCGGAATCGTGAAAGCTCCTACGCCCGCGCCTAAGTCAGCTACCATTAGACCTTCCTCTAGAGGCAGTTTTTTTACTATTTCTTCCGGTTTTAAAAAGGCCACGGTGTTTAGCTTATAGCTTTTAGCTGATAGTAATTCAATAATAACTTATTTTATAATGATACCGCATTCTCCTATAAGCTAAAAGCTATCAGCTATCAGCTATCAGCAATCAGCTATCAGCTATAAACTTTTTTTACATGCACGTAAGCGAAGCAATCGCGTCCCCCGCGCGGAGTTTCATTATGCGCACCCCTTGAGTCTGCCGGCCGAGCGAAGGCACGTTCGCCAAATCCACGCGTACCACTTGGCTCTTTTTGGACATGGCGATTATCTGGGACATATCTTCCGTGACGACCTGCGCCGCCATCAAATTGCCGGTTTTTGAAGTTACTTTTGAAGTCTTGATGCCGGAACCCCCGCGCTTCTGGGTTTTATATTCTTTGAGAGCCGTCCTTTTGCCGAAACCGTTCTCCATCATGACTAGGAACATAGGGCCTTTGGCGTCTTTCTTGACTACGTCCGCCCCGATCAAAATATCACCCTTGCCGAGTTTCATTCCGCGCACTCCTCCCGCGGAACGCCCCATTTCGCGGATGTCGGATTCCCTGAAGCGTATAGCTTGCCCTTTTCTCGTCGCCAAAATCACCTCGTCCCCTTTCTCCGTGAAAAGCGTAGACATAAGCATGTCGCCCTGGGAAAGCTTAATGGCGATAATTCCATTTCTCCTCACATCTTTGAAACTGTCTGCGGAAACTTTTTTAGCCGTGCCGTCTTTGGTGACCATCATTATGGAAAGAGAGACATTCTTAAGCGCTTTGGGCATGGCGAGAATCGAGTTTACTTTCTCATCGCTCCCCAGCTGGAGGAAGTTCATGATTGACTTGCCTTTGGTCGCGCGTCGTCCCTCCGGTATGTCGTACATCTTTATCTGATAGCACTTGCCTTTGTCCGTAAAAAACAAAAGGTCGCTGTGGGTATTGGCGGTAAGCAAATGAGTCACGAAATCTTCTTCTTTGGTATCAAGGTCAACCACGCCTACTCCTCCGCGCTTCTGCACGCGGTATTCGCCAGGGTCGGTGCGCTTAATGTACCCGCCGGCGGTGTAAACCAGCACCGATTCTTTTTCCGGTATCAAATCCTCTTCGGAAATCACTTTTACTCCCCCTCTCACGACTTTTGTCCGGCGTTCGTCTCCATACTTTGATTTTATTTCAATGAGTTCGTCTTTTACCACTTTCAGGATTTTCTTCGCTGACGACAGCAGGTCCTTCAGTTTTTTGATAAGATCCTGCACTTCTATAAGTTCTTCCTCGATTTTTTTACGTTCCAGTCCGGCCAATTTCTGAAGTTTCATTTCCAAAATGGCCGTGGCCTGACGATCGGAGAATCTGAATTCTTTCATCAAATTCTGGTGCGCCGTCACGGTATCTTTTGAGGCCTTAATAGTCTTTATGATCTTATCTATATGCTCCAAGGCCTTTTTGAGTCCCGTCAAAATATGCTCGCGCTCTTCCGCTTTCCTCAAATCAAATTCCGTGCGTTTGCGAATTATCACCTCGCGGTGAGAGATAAATTCCTTGAGCATGGCGCGAAGCGAAAGAGTCTGGGGCACGCCGTCCACGAGAGCCAAAACGTTAAAATGAAAAACGCTTTCTAGTTCAGTGTGCTTGTAGAGAAAATTCAAGACTTTCTGCGGGTGCACGCCAGGCTTCAAATCTATGACCACGCGTATGTCCTTGGTTGATTCATCCCGCAAATCTTTTATTCCTTCGAGTTTCTTCTCGTGCACCAAATCGGCAATTTTTACAATCAAATCGGACTTGTTCACTCGGTACGGAATGGAGCTGATGATTATCTGGAATTGACCGCTTTTCTGTTCCACCACTTCCGCTTCTCCGCGACAAACCACTCCTCCTCGTCCGGAAGCATAGGCGTGATGAACTTCCTTGTCGGCAAAAATTATTCCGCCAGTCGGAAAATCTGGGCCTTTTACGAATTTAAGCAAATCCTCATTAGTCGATTCTTCGTCGTCTATGAGAGCTACGGTAGCATCAACTACTTCTCCCAAATTATGCGGGGGAATTGAAGTCGCCATGCCAACAGCTATGCCGAGCGTGCCGTTCAAAAGCAGATTCGGTATGGCAGCCGGAAGAACAGTCGGCTCTTTTTTGGTGCCGTCATAATTCGGGCGCCATTCCACCGTCTCCTTATCCAAATCACGGAGCATTTCACTCGCGATACGCGACATTTTGGCCTCGGTATAACGCATGGCGGCAGCTGAATCTCCGTCGATACTTCCGAAGTTACCCTGTCCGACAATAAGCGGATAGCGAAGCGAAAAATCCTGGGCCATTTTAACCATGGAATCATAAACAGCGACATCGCCGTGGGGATGATATTTGCCGAGCACGTCGCCAACCACCGCGGCTGATTTTCTGGCTTTGGCTTGCGCGGTCAAATTGAGTTCATGCATTGAGTACAGGATTCTCCTGTGTACCGGCTTGAGTCCGTCCCTGACGTCCGGTAAAGCGCGCATGGTAATAACCGACATGGCGTAGTCCAGATATGAGGTGCGCATTTCATGCGAAATGCCCACAGGAACAATTCCTTCACTCGCCTCTCTTTTTGGGGCTATTTCTTTGTCCTTAGACGCCATAACTTACATTAATATTAGCATAATTGAGTCATTTTTTCAATCAAAAATAAAGACAAAAATGATGTGGGCGGGGCGCCTGAATCCGGCCACCCCGCCCGCTGATTTCGCTTCACTCACGGCCTTTCTTTGCCGACCCGCCACGGATTTTCCTCACCGGCATCTTCACCGCTTTCCTTGTGGCCCGCATGGCGGGCTTGCGTCTCACCTCACAGGAGACTAGACACGGGACGCAAATCAGGACTCTTCTCCTGTTTCTGATTCGCTTCGAATCCAGTACTGCTTCCAGAAAACCAATCAGTACTGCCTCGTAATCCTTGCGCGATCTTTTCATCCCGTTCTCCTTCCTAGTCATCGGCAAACCCAAGACTACATCAAAACTACCACCGGTAAAAACTTAGTCAATGGCACTCTAGAAGTTAATTTGTTTTTTGATTTCGGAAAAACCTTCAGAAAACGTCCCTTGGAAGGCCTGCCAATTATCTTTAAGGAGAGACGACGGCGGCGCCCCTCTAGGCGTAGCCACGTTGTTTATATCGTCTGGAGAAACTGCCGCGCTGGTCCAAAAATAAAACCAGATGACAAAAATAAACGCCGTGATTGCCGTAGTGGTGACCATTAAAATAGTGCGCCTTACATGCACCGGCTTCTTGCGAAGTTTTTCGATAAATTGTTCCATTTGGACAACTTCTTAGAATGTATTTCTGCTTCTTTCCTTTTTTACAGCTAGTTTTGAGGCTTCAAAACTACTATATCTCCTTCTTTTTCCTCAATATCTTTTCTCTTAACAGTGTACTTATCGAGTGCGTCCTCGGCCTCTGCTCCGCCTTCTTTCAGAAAAACTTTTAGCGACGGCGTATCATAATCCATGGGTATGATAATTTTCGGTTCAAACGACGATGCCAAGTTGTACGCTTCGCGCGGAGTAAGCCCCTGAAATCCAATAGGTACAAAAATAACGTCGACTCCATCAATAGATTCCTTGGTTTCGGACGATATGTTTTTCCCGTTAACCGCGCCTAAGATGCATATGTTTATATTATCAAGAGGCAAAGTGTAAATCGTATTGATATATTTTTTCCCGTCTATCGTTGTCTCGTTAGGAAATCCTTTGATGAAAACCCCTCTGGCTTCATACTCCCCAGGGCCAGACAAAATAAGAGGCTGTTTTTCTCCGAAGGAAACTGATTCTGCCCCGTTATAGTCTGGATGATTGACCGAAATGAGTCCAATGTCCGCGCCAAAACGTGAACCTTCCAATTTTGAATCTTTACTTATGGGATTAACGGCGATAGTAGTGTCGCCGAACTGAAGCTTAAAAAACTGCTTGCCGTAGTAAGTGATAACCATGATTGGAATACTATCAGATTGCGACAAATTTTCAATTTTTATCCCTTGCAATTTTCAAACAAATGCTGTAAAAACATAGACAGATGTAGCAGCAAGGAGCGACAGCGGATGAGGATTTCTGCCTCCCAGCAAGTCGCTCTTGCGGGAAAGGGGGTGATCCGGGCCATAGGCCCTATTTTGTTCCGGCCTCAAACCCTAAAACAGGAAAACCGGAGGTCATTACGAAAAAACCAAATCGGTGTTAGCGCGCTTTCTTCTGGCTCCGCGAAACGGCCGCGGTAAGCCTGCGAACGAGCGCGGACTGTTCCGCTCTGAACCCAAACTAAGAGGAGGAAACTAGGAGCTGACCCGCGTATTCGCCGACAGGCGATAATCCGCGGAGAGACTCCGCCCCATGACCAAACATTCCTACCCGTAAAAACCCAACGTCGCTTCTTGAAGCGACGCCAGTCCGGTTTCTCCGGATAAAAGCCCCGACACCATGCGGGGCTTTCCATTTGCCTATCTTTCTTTTTCTTCATTTTTCTCCAAAAAATTTTCCAAGGGCCGTTTCCAAGGGCCGCCCTTGGATTATTTTATCCTTATTTTTCAACATTTTTTGGGGAATAGGGTATAAATTGACAAAAAAACAGACTGTACGGCTACTTGCTACTTTCAAACTATTGTATATACTGTCCCCATTACCAGCGGGACTTTTGAGGTAACACCGGCACAATCGGAAAAAGCAGTATGTGGCGGAACCAAAGAAGCATGACCGCATAATGTGCGGTTTTTTGTTTGTTTTGCGACAGCAAGAACAAACAACCCCGTTTTGTTTTTGCCGTAATAAAAGACGAGAAGGTTAATTAAACACGAAATCAACTTGCTTCTGCGAAACGCGTGGCCAAACAGGCCTTCCCTTCCGGACGAAAGAGTTTCGCTTAAATAATTCTTGCAAAAACAAAGTTGGGGTTAATTAATAAAATTATGAAAGACAACGCAGTAACAGAAGAAATAAAAGACATTGTCGTTCTCAATATGGACGAGGAAAAAACTCCCTCCGGAAAGCTTCTTTTGGACAAAAGCGTGCCGATGCTTAAAAACGACGACCTGGTTGAAGGGCCGGTTATTTCAATAACCCGCTCGGCTGTTTATATAGATCTGAAACCGTTCGGTACGGGCATAATTTTCGGACGCGAATACTTAAACGCCCGCGAAACGATAAAGAAAATAAACCAAGGCGATATGGTTAAAGCCAAGGTGGTGGATGTGGAAGGTGAAGATGGTTATATAGAACTATCCCTGAAGGAAGCCAGACAAGCGCTAATCTGGAGCGAAGCCGATGATGCCATCAAGCAAAAAACCGTACTGGAACTACCGGTCAAGGAAGCCAACAAAGGAGGACTTATCATAGAGTGGCAGGGTATCGTCGGATTCCTCCCCGCCTCCCAATTGAAGCCCGAGCACTATCCGAGGGTTCTAGACGGCGACAAGGATAAAATCCTGCGCGAACTTAAGAAACTGGTCGGAACAAAAATCCCAGTATCGATTATTTCCGCCATACCAAAAGAAGGAAAGCTTATTTTCTCGGAAAAAGGCTTTGACCAGAAAGAGCGCCAGGAAATAGTTTCCAAATACGCCGTCGGAGACGAAGTGGACGGCGAAATAACGGGTATTGTTGATTTTGGCGTATTCATCAAAATTGAGGAGGGCCTTGAAGGACTGGTTCACATCTCGGAAATCGACTGGGGACTCGTGGAAGACCCGAAAGCCATGTTCCGCGTGGGGCAGAAAGTAAGGGCAAAAATTATTGAAATTAAAGAAGGAAAAATTTCCCTTTCCATAAAAGCGCTCAAGGAAAATCCCTGGAAAGGAGTGGAGGGTCGCTACAATAAGGGCGACATTGTGAACGGCGTGGTTATCAAATTCAATAAGCATGGCGCGCTCGTTTCTATTGAAGAAGGTATTGCCGGCCTAGCCCATATTTCTGAATTCGGCACGGAGGAAAAATTGCGTGAGAAGCTTGAACTTGGCAAAACTTATAATTTCCAGATAACCTTGTTTGAACCAAAAGAACACAGGATGACGCTTTCTTACTTGGACGAAGGCAAGAAAAAATAACTTACAGCCAGCAACCTACGACGAGCAACAAGATCTCGCTAAAAAACGCCTCTCAAGGCGTTTTTTAGTGAGCGTACACAACTCTTTTTTCTTAGTTTTAATCGTAAATCGTTAGTTGTAGGTTGTAAGCTTAGTTATGTTCTCCCATGGCCTTTTCTCTCCCGTCGGAGACAATCATAGCCAAAGCGTCACTCGCTTTTTTGCTCACCTTTTTCAAAATTTCAATTTCCTTAGGCTTGAATTTCCCCAAGATAAAATCTCCCACCGCTTTGTCCCCTTTCGGCTTTTTTATTTTCCCAGATGGTGTAACAGATGATATACCCACACGCAAACGAATAAATCCTTCCGTTTTTATGGCGCGTTTGATTGATTCAATTCCTCGGTGCCCCCCGCTTCCGCGGTTGAAAGAAATTTTTAAACTCCCCGCTGGCAAATCCAGATCATCGTAAATAACAACCGTGCGTTCGGCATCTTTTTTGGATTTAACAAAACCGGCAACGCATTTGCCGGAATTATTCATAAAACCTTCCGG
>CAYHZS010000023.1:8671-12999 GCA_964361185.1 uncultured Candidatus Saccharibacteria bacterium | reverse complement strand
AACGTGTCCCACATATCGCGCGCGGGATGATTCGGTGGAACATTTAAAGCGTCAAAATTATAATGCTCGGTTTCCACTTCCGGTCCGTCAGCCACGGTAAAACCCATTCCGTCGAAAATACGCACGATATCATTAATAACGTGCGTTATGGGGTGCAGATGCCCTCTTGTTTGAGTATTAACCGAATCTCTATCCATAAGCTAGATTATACTTAAAAACAAACGTTTTTCCAGCCATTTACGGAATGATAAATTTCCAATTTAAAATTTTAAAACAATGCCTAAATCTATCAATGTTTAAAAAATTAATTCAATGTAAAATTATTTTGAAATTTAAAATTTAACATTTGAAATTATTTCCTAAACTTCGGCGTCACCCAGAAACCCAACCTATACTTCCCGCCCAGCATAAGGCGCGTCTGGGCTTCAAGGCCGGGAATGGCGCCGAAAATAGTGATGGTTATGGGAATAAGGAGCCATTGGAAAATCATGTAAAGCTTCCTACGCTTTCTTTTTGTAAATTCCTTCGGCATATCAGGCAAAAACCTCATTGATAAATAAGCCGAAAAGAAAAGTCCGGTCATGGCTAAAATCATTAAGTCGCGCGTCATAATCGGCAAGTTGTAAGAAAGTATTGTCGCGTTGAATTCCCTGCCACCCAAAACAAGCGGGAGCCATCCCAGAAGGAAAATAAAAATCGGATTGGTGGCAAGAGACCAAAAACCTTCCACTTGTATGAAGGCCATTCTAATTCTGCTCCGCAATGGTATCTCTTTGTTTTTAATGAAGTTAAAAAGTATGTACGGCACATTCTCCACACCCCATGTCCAACGTCTCTGCTGTTTGTAAATATTCTTCGCGGTAGCCCAGAATGTCGGAGCTAGGTTGGCGTCCATTGAAAGCGGGTAAGAAATAGGCACTACCCGATAATTGCCGTTATTCGCCAAATATAGATTCCAGAAAATACGTGAATCTTCCGACACCATATTTTTCTGCCAATATCCGCCTTCATAAAGAGGTTTGAACGGAACGGCATGCGAAGAAAAAGTGGCAAGTCTTTCAGGGCGCTCCTGCTGTATCATCTGCCAAAAAGTTCCCGAAGAAGCAACCACGCGCGAAAGAGCGGGCGCGTACCAAATATTATTGTTATAAACCGGCACAGGCTGATAAGAAGTCCGGTACGGGTCTTCGGCTGTCAAAAAATTCCAAGTAAGGCAATTAAAATATTCGGGGTACACGACAGTGTCTATATCAAACGCCGACACCATCACGTTCTCGTACGGAATATTGTTCGCATCAAGTATTTTCTTGCGGGCTTCTTCCGCCGCATAAGAAATATTTGAGCCTTTTCCCGCCATCTCGCCCGGGACGCTGTCTGGGTGTTCAGTTGCCAAAAAATAGGCAAATTCTTTAGAATATTTGTCCATAATCATCTTTGATATATCTTCTGCCCCAGCTCCTCCTTTTGCTTCCGCGGCCAGGATTAGGGCTATTTTTTTGTGGTCAAAATTAGCCGATAAAAGAGAGGCTATGCTCCTCTCCACCACCTCATAGCTTTCGTTATAGAAAGGCAGAATAACCACATGCACGACATGATCATATTTAAGGTTAGTAAGCCTCTCCCCCCAATCAAGCGCCATGTTATGCTTCATTCTTTTCCAATTTTCACGAAGATGTATAGAAAGATAGACTGTCTTCAAAAACCAATACAAGTCAAAAATGATAATAAAGAAAGCGGCAGCTATGGGCACGAAAGCCGAAAGAAAAATCGTGATCAGTATCGTCCCCCATGACAAAACGCCGGGCAATATTTCAAGCGCGCGGTAAATCCGCCTGTCTCGGCCAGTAAGTTCTCCCGCCTGCCCAAGGTGGAAATACGGGGATTTTTTGTATTCCATCTATTTATCGTAAGTCGTTGGTTGTTAGTTATATTTGGAGCCACCTGTCAGATTCGAACTGACGACCCCGGTAGTAGAGATTACTCACTACAGGGCAAGCATCCACTTTATCCCGATTTTGTAAAATTTGCATATGGAGCCGGGGAGAGGATTTGAACCTCCGGCCTGAGCTTTACAAAAGCCCTGCTCTACCACTGAGCTACCCCGGCAAATTTATTTACAAAATCGAGGACTCTCGATATTCTAACAAAACTTCAGTTTTGAGAATATCGGAGCAAAAGTGGCGCTCTACCAACTGAGCTAAGGCGGCTCTGAAGGGACCAACTGCCTGCCCCGTAGCGAACCGATCTTACCGAGGTTCTGCTACCGGGGAGCTAAGGCGGCGAAAAAATAACACAATACATTCGCTCTATTGAGCTCAGTATTTCGTCGTCATTACTCCTCAACTTACAACTAACAACACATTCACCCTGCTGGGTTCAATGTTTCGTCATCTTCACTCCTCAACCTACAACAAAAACACCACTAAAACAAATATTCCTTTGTGTTTAGTATTCACCTAAAAGCTAACAGCTATAAGCTATCAGCTATTCATGATACCCGTTCTCCTTCCTTACTTCCTCTTTGCGCGCGGAGATATCTTTAAGATATACGGATGATCCGCTTTGGTGATGAGGAAGATGCGAGGGCAGGCTAGCTGAAAATCTGGCAAGTCCTTTGCTTACTGCGTCCCTCAAGTGTCGCATGAAGATTATCGCGTGAGAAAGAGAGAGGAAAATACTGTTGAAGAAAAGCGTGTTGGCCTTTCTTATAAGCCGCTCGGCCTCTCTTTCCATTTTGTCAATTTGGAAGAACCTGTCGGGAACTTTTTCTTCGTCCACAAAAAGCCGCCCAACGCGGAGTTCCCAAACCCTAAAAAAGACCATTACGACAATAGCTAAAACAAAAACAACAAAAAATATGACTGATGTAAGCATACGGCGCTAAATCGAAAAACGCACAAAGCGGGAAATCTCAATCTTCTCCCCAAATTTTTGCACTGCTTCATCCACAAGGCCGGCTATGGTTATATCATTGTTCTTCACGAACGGCTGGCTCATTAAAACTCTTTCGGAAAAATAGGCATCAATCTTACCCTGAATAATCTTATTTCTTATAGACTCTTCCTTTTTGCCTTCTTTGTCCGCCTCCTTGACGAACATTTCCCGTACCGACTGCATGTTCTCTTCAGAAATATCTTCTTCCTTCAAATATTCGGGGTTGGCAGCGGCAATGTGCATGGCTATATTGTAAGCAATTTTTTTGAAATCTTCATTTTTGGCGACAAAATCCGTTTCGGAAAGAAGTTCCACCATAACCCCGATAGTCCCGCTTGAATGTATGTAGGCCTGCACCGCACCGGCACCGAGAATCCTTCCGGATTTTTTGCCGGCAACATCGCGACTTCTCTTCTTAAGAAGGAGCAACGCCTTATCTTTATCCCCTCCTGCCTCTTCAAGTGCGCGCTTGCACTGCATTACCGAAATACCCGTGGAGTCTCTGAGTTCCTTTATTTGATCGGTGGTAATCATAACAATCTAGGTTTTAGCTTAGAGCTGTTAGCTTTTAGGAAACACAAAAAACCGCTTTTTGTATTTACTTTTTACTTTACACTTTCAACTTTTAATTCTTTACCTTCCTTATACGCTTCACTTATTTCTTTAACAAAAAGAGAGATGCTCGAAACAGAAGCGTCGTTGCCGACAATAGAATAAGTAACTTTGCTCAAATCACAGTCTGAATTAGATAAACTCACTACTGGTATCTTCATCTTGCGCGCTTCCTCGACGGCAATGTGTTCATTTTTGGAATCAATCACGAAAAGAGCCGCCGGTATATTTTTGAGGGATGAAAGTCCGGAAAAATATTTCTCAAGACGGAGAATGTCGCGATCAATGAGAAGTCTTTCTTTTTTCGTGTACACCTCCGTTGTTCCTTTTTCGCGATTTTCCAATAAAGTCGCGAGCTTATCGATGCGCTTTTTTATCTCGGGAAAATTGGTGAGAGTACCGCCAATCCAGCGCTCTACTACATATGGCATCCCTAAGTATTCGGCTGTCTGTTTCACTATATCGCGAGCTTCAGGCTTTGAGCCAACAAACAGAAGGTTTTTCCCGCTTGAGGCGAGAGATTTAACGAATTCGCGAGCCTCTCCGGACATCTGCTCAATCTTTTCAAGATTAAGTATATCCATCCGATTTTTAGTACCTAAAACATACGGCTTTACCGTAGGATGACGCCTAGTGCGGGTATAGCCGAAATGGGCTCCTGCTAGAAGCATCTCGTCAATTTTCGTGTTTTCCTTTGTAATCATATAACTCGGCTAGCATATCAAAAAATATATGCCCGTGTGAACCACACGACCGTGGGTTGGGCGGCCGAATTTTGTTTT
>CAYHZS010000023.1:0-8661 GCA_964361185.1 uncultured Candidatus Saccharibacteria bacterium | reverse complement strand
AAAATAACGCGTCAACAATAAAAAAAAATTTTGCCCGTCCCAACCAAGCAGAGCTTGGTTGCACGGAACTATTATTCTTATTATTCTTCCTTCCCAACAATACCGGTGCGTTCAAACTCGGCGAAAGCTTCAATTATCGGTGCCAGTTCTCCCCCCATAATTTTCGGAACGTTGTGCCAAGATTCCTTGATTCTATGGTCGGTAACGCGATCCTGGGGCATGTTATAGGTACGGATTTTCTCGGATCTGTCCCCTGTTCCAATTTGGTTCTTTTTCTCATTTTTCATTTTTTTTGTGTCTTCCTCTTCTTTGATAGACGAAAGGCGTGCTATCAATATACTCATCGCTTTTTCCCTGTTCTTAGCCTGACTCCGCTCGCTCGTGGAACGCACGGCTATACCTGTCGGTTTGTGGATTAGCCTAACGGCTGTTTCCACTTTGTTCACATTTTGCCCTCCGGCTCCTCCCGAGCGGGAAAATTCCATTTCAATGTCCGTAGGATTAATTTCTAAATCTTCCTTTTTGCGTATCGGCATTATGGCTACAGAGGCGGTGCTCGTGTGTATTCGGCCTCCTTTTTCCGTAGCCGGAATACGCTGAACACGGTGCACTCCCATTTCAAAACGGAGTGAGTCATAGACACCACGCCCCATTATTTCAAAAATTGCCTCTTTGTATCCACCAAGTTCGCTTTTTGATTCGTCCAATTTGGACACGTTCCATCCGTTTTTCTCGGCAAATCTTGAATACATCTCCGCAAGCTCCCAGGCAAAAAGCGAGGCTTCATCTCCGCCTGCCCCTGCGCGGACTTCCAGTATCACGCCAATCGGTTTTTCTTCCTCTTCTTTGCTGGTAGCAAGAATTGATTTCAGTTGCCCCTCTAGAGAATCCTTTTGTGCGCGGATAGTTTCCAGCTCCTCCTCTCCGACCATTAGCATACTTGAATCATTTTCCATCATAGCGCGCACATCCGCTTCTTCCTTCAAAAGGCGCTCATATTCGGTCGCAAGATATGCAGTACGGTGATTCTTTTTAAGTTCTTCGAGATTGAAATCCATTGGATAATGTTTAATGTTAAATTTTTTAATTTCAAAATAAAATCGTAATTACAGAATGTTTAATTAGAAATTAATACATTAATAAATTATTTAAAAAATTATAAATTGGAAATTTAGAATTCACACAAATTAAAACTGCTCCAAGCGAGCAGTTTTAATTTGTGTGGCACTATTTCTTGTTCTTGGAAACTTTTTTGGTTTTTGGTTTTATGGAGGCTCTGACCGTCTGATGAGTTGCCACGCGTTTCTTGAATTTTTCCACGCGTCCTGCCGTATCAATTATTTTCTCCGTACCGCTGTAAAACGGATGGCAGGCGGAGCATATTTCCACGTGTATTTCGGGCATGGTCGAAGAAACCACGTACGTGGCTCCGCAGGCGCAACTGGCCTTAGCTTTAGGAAAATATTCCGGATGAATCTCCTTTTTCATAGGTGGAACTATAACAGAAAAGAAAATAATTGCAAAACGCCCCTTATTTACGGCATTTTTTACCGCCGTCTTAAGACCTACTACACTCCTTTAAGGAAATCTATATTGGATTGGATATTTTCCGCCTTTTGCAAAACCTGAGTGCCATAGAAAGTATTGGCCGGTTTTCTGCTGTCGCAACTTCGGCCTGAATAGTACTTACATGCTGCGTTTCTTTCCGCCGTATAACTTCCGTTCACGGCCCCAAGGTCGGAAAGGTAGATAGCCGTCGCGACAAAAGAGTGTTCCGGATTCCACGGATCCGCGTCGCTTTCCCTGACCCCTATCGTCTGCGCTATGCGCCTCTTAAACAATTCCCATGTGGACGGGATAAATTGAGAAGGTCCCATCCCGCCACCGTAACCGCGGGAAGATGTCCATATGTTTCCAGGTGGGCACGACACGGGGGTGATTTTCCAGTCTAATCCCAATCTGCTTGTAATATCTTTGAACGGATCCGTGTCCCTAGGAGCCTTCATAATTTTTTCAAAAAATGTCCCTGTGTTTTTACCTACGCCGTCGCCTGTATCAATGCTCGACAAAATACACGAACCCTGGTTTTTCCCGAGGTCGGATTCCTGGGTAAGAACGGCCAAAATAAGTGCCGGACGGATGCCCGTCTTGTTTCCGGCCAAAGTCGCGTACTCAAGAGCTTTGGCGAAAGAAATCCCTTCTGTATCACGCAGCTTGAAAAGAGCCGCTCTGATTTGCGCCGCCCTTTTTTGCCTCTCGCTCAGTACGGCTTGGTATCCGCTCGCTTCATTTTTTGTGATAGTAAGAAGCTTTTTCTTTTCGGCCTCGGTTTGGGAAATAGTCTTTTTCTTGACCTCAACGACATATTTCGCGTCAGCCTCCTCATTTTTCTTTTGATCCAATCTTTTACGCTCTTCCTCGGTTGTCGCCTTAACCTCCTTAACAAGAGTAAAATTCTTTTCCATCTCACTTTCTATGAAGCCGAAGGAATCGATATCCTGAAAAAATTCTGAAATATTGTCGTTGGAAAAAACAACGTCAATAAAAGAAACCGAATCAATTTCATTTGTTTTCCTTATTATCTGAGCCAGCGACTGGCGTCCATTGTCGAGCTTACCCTGAAGTTGCACGATTTTATTGCTCTTGTCGGCAATCTGCTTCCCAAGCTGGGAAATTGCTATATTTTTTTGCTTTATCATGAGCTCCGCTTCTTTTATTTTAGCGGTAAGAATCGTAATATCCCCCTGAATGCTGTTCGCCTTCTTGCGGGTATCGTCTAAAACCGCCTGCCACGTGTTGATTTCTTTCTGCAGAGCGTCGTATTCCGCCTGGAGTTTTGCTTCCTGCTGGTTTATAACATCAGCCGTTTGGGCAAACGTCACGCTGAAACCGGCAAAAAGGACGCCAAAAATAACAGCGAAAAAAAGAATTGTCTTAACCTGGCAATTTAATCTCATTAGCTTGAATTATACCGCAAGATTAGGTTTTAGCTTATAGCTGACAGAGAAAACTGCTCGATTGACAGCATCAAAAAAAAGCGCTTTTGCGCTTTTTTTTGATGCTGTATTCAATATTTCTATTTTGCCGTTTCCGCTTCCGGGGAGGCAATTTCATCACCTTCACCATCTTCTTCCTTCTTTCCTTTTTTCTCAACCTCTATAGCATCCATATCTATGGCGATCGGCACTTCTTCCTCTTTCTCCTCACGCGGAGCAGCAACGAGAACAACAATATCCCCTTCTTTTGTAACTAGATTGACCCCAGATGGAAGGGGGATGTCTTTCGCGGCAATCTGACTGTCAATCGCGTCAAGTTTTGAAATGTCTACAATAAGGACGTGGGGCAAATCTTTCGGTAAAGCCTCTATCTCAAGCTCATGCAAAACTTTAACCAAAACCCCGCCCAAATCTTTAATCGCTGAAGAAACGCCGGTAAACTCAAGCGGTACCGAGACTTCCAGCATCTTGTCCTGTTCTACGACATAAAAATCAACATGGGTCGGTTCATCTTTGACCGGATCAAGCTGAACTTCTTGTATAATTGCGCTTAATTCCCCGTCGCCAGTCTTTAGCGACACTATGCTTGATTCGCCAGCTCCTTTCCAAACCTTTTTAAACTGAATCAAATCGAGGGCTATCGGAGTGGCCTTTTCCTTCCTTCCGTAGAAAACAGCCGGAAGCTTTCCCTGGCTTCTTATATATTTAGGGCTTACTTTTATGTCCCGTGCTTCAGTCTTAAGTTCAAACATGGGCTTTAGTATACGAAAATACGGAAGAAAGTCAAAATCTAATATTGAGCCTTGTTCTCCTGACTAAATCTTAAGCACTGCCGCAACAGGCACGGCCATCTGAGATTTGCCTGTTCCATCTTCATCTTTTGATATAACGGTAAGCAAACCGCGCAATTTTTCAGCATTATATACAAACGAATCCGCCGTTGCCGAAGCAACCCTCTTCAACCCCAAATCCGCTATATAACCTGAATATGTGTAAATTCCGAAGGAAATGACCAAAGCCAGTGAAAGTGTGGCAAATTTATTTGCCCATTCGGCGCTCCAAAGTGCTGGCGTCCGCGGACCGTACGGTGAAGGAGAGATATACGGTGAGATGGCTTTCTTGAGCAAAATAGCAGTCGCTCTTTCTGTTTTATTTTTTTCCGTTTTTTGTATTTTGGGAAGGAAAAGCGAAACATCTGAAGCTTTAGGAGTGCTTTTTTGGGAAACATTTGCCAGTAATTCTTTGAGAACCTGCCTGGGTCGTTCTTCTGATACTTCTTTTGGAATTTCTTTGGAAACTTCCTCGGCTACTTTTTCGGGAATATCAGGAGACAATTCCTCTGTTATGTCCGAGGGAATACCAATGTTTTTAACAGCTCTAGCTCTGGAATCCCTGTGGAGTATTATGTTGTCCCAATCATCATCCATCGCTTTAAATAATGTTAAATGATAAATTTACGCCTTAATAGGAGTGAGTGCTTCTCCTCCTTCAAGCACAGCGATTATATTTTTGGCCGCAAGCTCCGCCATGGCCGAGCGTGCTTCAAAAGTGGCAGAGGCGATATGCGGAGTCATTATAATATTTTCAAGTTCTGACATTCCAGATGCCGCCTTTGGTTCATTTTCATATACATCAATTGCGGCCCCGGCGATTACTCCGTCGCGAAGCGCGGTTACAAGCGCCGCTTCGTCTATCACTGGCCCGCGCGAAGTGTTTACAAGGAGTGCCGTGTGCTTCATCATCTCAAGTCTTTCTTTATTTATAAGGTGGCGCGTAGTCGGCAGAAGAGGCACATGAATAGAAACAATGTCCGCTTCGCGGAGAACTTCTTCCGGCGTTGCCTTAAACTTGGCGCCGTAATCGTCTTCCAGCTTTTGATTGCGCACTACGTCGTAATAAATCACCTTTGCATCAAACCCCCGGCTTATCATATGCGCCACTCGCGTTCCTATCCTCCCCGTCCCCAATATTCCTAAAATTTTGTCTTTAATATCAGTACCTAAAAGCATCATGGGCGCCCAGCCGTCGTATTTTCCGGCACGCATAAATCTGTCGCCTTCCACTATACGAGAAGCTAGAGCTGTAATCATGGAGACTGTATGTTCGGCCACGGATTCGGTAAGAACATCCGGCGTATTGGTTATAATAATTCCTCTCTTTTGCGCCTCTGTAACATCAATATTATTGAAACCGACTGCATAATTGGCAAATATTTTCGCTTTAGGCACGGCGTCAAATATTTCTCCGTTGATTGTGTCCGTAAGAAGTGGCAACACAGCGTCATACTCCTTCTGTTTGAGCGCGCTCATCAATTCTTCTTTTGTGAGCACTCCATCTTTCTCGCTTACATCCACTTCATATCCTTGGGCGAGAAGCAACTCTTCAGCTATAGGCGGCAACTTTCTGGTTATGTAAACTTTTTTCATTGGTTAAATATTATTAAATAATTTCAAACGCTTCTCCACAACGAGCGCCATCTCTTTCACCGGCTCTTTCATGAATTTATACGGAGCAATTTCATCGGGGCTTTCCTGAAGCGATTTTCTGATGGCATTCCGATAAGCAAGCCGGAGTTCAGTATTTATATGCACAATGGATATCCCCGATTTTATCGCTTCGCGGAAATCGCTGTCGCTTGTACCCGATCCGCCATGAAGTACCAGTGGTACACCCGCCGCCTTTCTTATTTCTTTTATCAAATCAGCATGAAGCTTGGGCTCCCCGCCTCCGCGTATCATTCCATGGATGTTGCCGACAGCGGGCGCGAACAAGTCTATGCCTGTTTGTTCTACGAAATTTTTCGCTTCGTCTGGTGTAGTCAAACTGGTTAAAGAAACTCCTTCCGGTACCGCATCCAAAAGTTTAGACGACTGGCCAATGTATCCGAGCTCCGCTTCAACTATTATTTCGGGATTTACACTTCGAGCGTATTCCACGCATCTTTTCGTGATTGCCATATTCTCTTCCGTGGATAATTTCGCTCCGTCAAAAATAACCGCATCAAAGCCCGCATCTACAGCCTCTTTTACTCTCTCAAATGAATATGAATGGTCTGCATTTAGAAAAATAGGGTAATTAAATTTCTCCCGCGCCGTACCAACCATTGTCGCAACCTGTTCCACCCCGATGAAATCGCGTTCGCCTTCCGACACTCCTATTATTACCGGCACGCCAAGCGCGCGCGCCGCCGTGACCACCGCCCAAAAACCTTCCGAATCTGAAATATTAAAATGACCTATGGCAACGCTCTTTTCTTCCGCTTGGCGAATATAGTGTCTTAAGCTGTGCATTACCAAATATTCTACCATACCCGATATGCTAAAATGAAAGTACTTGTCCCGTAGTGAAAATGGCGACGAAACGAAAATCCTATGCCTTTAAATAAAAAGATTATCAGAATAACTAAGATGGTCATAAATATGCTAAATAAACAGCGCCATTTTCTACTACCGGGATGAGCAAGAACCTTGATTTTTTGGCTGTGGGCGATATTACCACCGACGCCTTCATCCGCATTAAAGACGCCGAAATTCATTGCGATGTGGATAATGAGAAATGCCAGATATGCATGGATTTTAAAAGCAAAGTGCCTTATGAATTCGTCAAAGTTGTGCGTGCCGTGGGAAACAGCGGAAATGCCGCCGTTGCCGCCGCCAGATTAGGGCTTAAAACAGGTCTCTATGCAAACATCGGTGGAGACCAGAACGGAAAAGAATGCCTGGAGGTAATTGAGGGCGAGGGTATTTCATCTGAATTTATTCGAGTACACAAAGACGGGCTCACAAATTACCACTATGTCTTGTGGTACGGAAGCGACCGCACTATTTTAATCAAGCACGAACAATACGGATACGAATTGCCGGACATTGGCGACCCAAAATGGATTTATCTTTCTTCTTTCGGAGAAAACTCCCTTGCTTTTCATGAATCTTTCGCTGCTTATTTGGATAATCATCCGAAAATAAATCTAGCTTTTCAGCCGGGCACATACCAGATTAAATTCGGTTTGGAAAAAATGTCAGGAATATACAGCCGGACAAAAGTATTCATTGCCAACAAAGAAGAGGTGCGGAAAATCTTAGACTCTACTGAAAGTGACCCGGTCAAGCTTATGAACGCCGTAAAAGAATTGGGACCAAAAATTGTTGTGCTAACCGACGGCCCAAATGGACTTTTTATGCTTAATGATGACGGCGCGTATTTTATGCCTCCTTTCCCTGATGAAAAGCCTCCTTACGAACGCACTGGTGCAGGCGACGCTTTTTCGTCCACTTTCATTGCCGCGCTGGCGCTAGGCAAAGACCCACTAGAGGCTCTCCGCTGGGGGCCAATTAATTCTATGTCAGTCGTTCAATATATAGGCGCCCAAGAAGGACTCCTTACCCGCGAAAAGCTGGAAGAATACCTTTCCAAATCACCGACGGATTACAAGCCGAAGAAAATTTAAATAGAAAAACCGCTTCAAAGCGGTTTTTCTATTTAATAAATTATTTACCAAAGCTTGCGGACTTTTTCTTTTATGTGAGTTATACCCATTCCGTAATGCTCAATCAGTTCTTCTGGCCTTCCTGACTGTCCAAATAAATCGTTCACTCCCACCATTCTTATGAGCGCCGGGTATTCCGATGATAAAACTTCCGAAACTGCGCTTCCCATTCCTCCGGCAATCTGATGTTCTTCCACGGTCACAATGCGTCCATTCTCTTTGGCGAAAGCTACAATTGCCCCCCTATCAAGCGGTTTGATTGTGGATAAATTCATTACCGTAACTCCAATTCCTTCTTCTTCCAAATCTTTAGCCACGCAAAGCGCGTTATAAACCAAAGCCCCGCAGGCGATAATTCCCGCTTTTTTCGGCAAAGTTTTCTCCGGTTTATAAAAAATCTGCGCCTTTCCGATTTCAAACGGAGTCTCAGGAGCAGTAATAATAGGGGTCTTTTCGCGTGCTAGCCTAATATACACAGGGCCAACCATTTTAGCCGCCGCGAGCGTCACTTTTTTCGCTTCAATACTGTCGCACGGCACAAGCACGGTCATTTTGGGAATCACCCGCGTGATGGCGATGTCTTCAATCGCCTGATGAGTTCCGCCGTCAGGACCCACCGACACGCCCGCATGCGAACCGGCAATTTTTACGTTTCGGTCGTTGTAGCAAATAGTGGTGCGAATCTGTTCCCAGTTGCGCCCTGGAGAAAACATGGCATATGACGAAATGAACGGAATCTTGCCCATGGCCGCCATTCCGCTCCCCACTCCCGCCAGATTTTGCTCGCCGATTCCTATCTGAACAAATCTTTTAGGAAAAGCGTTCCTGAATAAATGCATTTGTGTTGATTCGGTCAAATCGGCGCACAATCCCACCACCCGCTCGTCCTCGGTACCTGCCTGCAATAACCCTTCCCCGAATCCTTTGCGAATCGGCAATTGCTCCACATCAGAGTCAAACAATTTAGGATTTAGTTTTGTATTTTTGTTTTGCATTTTTCTAAAAGCTAACAGCTATAAGCTAAAACCTGCCCATCATTCATGTTCGGATTTTATTCTACCTGCTAATGTTCGTAGCTCTTTAAGAGCCTTTTCTCCCTGTTCTTTGTTTGGCGGCATGCCATGCCATTTGAAATCGCGTTCAAACACATGAACGTCCTTACCGGGAATCGTATGCGCT
>CAYHZS010000022.1:0-13139 GCA_964361185.1 uncultured Candidatus Saccharibacteria bacterium | reverse complement strand
GAACCGCGCTTCCATCCTTGAGAAGGATGTGTCCTAACCGATAGACGATAGGGCCTGATATAAACACAATATAACATAACAAATTCCACATTTTATTCCACTCCCCCTCCCCAAAAATCAACACGTTCATTCTGCTGAATTCAGTGTCTTCGGCGCCTACGCGCCTTGAAATCAACACGTTCATTCTGCTGAATTCAGTGTCTTCGGCGCCTACGCGCCTTGAAATCAACACGTTCATTCTGCTGAATTTAGTGTCCTTGGCGCCTACGCGCCTTGAAAACAAAAAGTAAAGCATTCCCCTAATCACCCCTTTATGTTACTGTTTTAGCAGTACCATTTCGCGGAGGTAGTGATGAAAAATTTCCTCAAGAAACACTTCGAATCACTGCTAAGGAACGGCGTAATTGAGCAAATGTTCGACAGCGAATACCCCACCCTGAGCAAGGCTTGGGTAAGAGCAGTAACCGTTCTTGCCGATAATCATTCCGACAGGCGTTTTCTGACAAGTCCGGGCATCTCGATTTTCGCAAGATACAAGATTCACCCGCTCAAAGGGGCAGTCCTTCTCTTCCGGTATTTGCGCCAAATTACAACGCGCGGAGCCTGACGTGCTTACAGTCTGAAAACCCCGCTTCGGCGTGGTTTTTTTTACTTCCTATTCCCAAAAATCAACTTCACCTGCCAAAATTTTCGCATGGCACTTTTTCATATTCTCAGACTAAATTCTCCCGTAATAAACATATCCGCCTCCTGGATTACTATACTGGGTAAATCTGCTGTAATTCCCGTAATAGTAACTCCCCCCTTGGTTATAAGAGCATCCATTGTTCTCGTAGTAATATCCTTGACTGTAATATGAACAGTTGTTCCCATAATAATAAGTGCTGTCCTGATTATAATATTGATTATTGTATTGGTTATTATTCCCGTAATAATAGTTCCCCTGATTGTAATAATCGTTATCGCCGTAATAGTAAGAATTACTCGTCTGACCGTAAGAAATAATACCACTACGATAATATACGGTTCCGTCAGGGTTATACAGGGACAGAGCCACGGCATTTTTTACGCCTAATGTTCCGAGGCAAACAAACAAGGAGAGTGTGTAAATAAAAAACGATATAAAAATTACTTTTCTTTCCATGTAAATATAGACGTAGCTATGAATCTAAAATTACATACAAAAATGAACGAATCGTTTATCCAATGATGAAAACGAGAACCATTAAAAAGCCCCCGACGTTGCGTCGGGGGTATAGCACTTCCGTCCTTATCAGCCGAACTGTCTTCGTATTTTCGCGCGTTCGACCGCTTCACTTTCTTTGTCTCCGAGCGCTTCGTAAAGTCGGGCTTTCACTTGTGGCTCCCATTGGGGATTCTTCTGCATCAATGCCCTGATGAGGTATTTGTGGTAATCGCGGGCTTCCGGCTTTAATTTCGGATCCAGCATCTTCCACTTGAGGACGAGTGCCATGGTATGGTCGCTTACATCCCCGACGCCGAACATCTCTTCTACCACCCCCGAAATCTTCCGAGCGAGCCAAAATTGGCCGGCTCTGGAAAAAATTGTGCCCAGCACATCGAGTTCACTCGCGCTACACCAGCGGATTTGCCCGAACCGTGAAAGCAGGCAAAGAGACGCAAGCGCAACAGCTACCGAGCCGGCAAAAGCAAATTTGAGCCGGTCGAGCGCCGTTTTTGGCCCGCCCTTCTTCCTCGTATTGCTTGCCGCGCTGTAGAAACTGCTCGCTGTGGCGCAAAGTCCGCGCCCTGCGCGGAAAGTGACAATCCACCACAAGAGACGGATAGTCGCTAGAACCAATACCCCGTTCCAGCCCCAATACTTCCCGCTCCATGTCTTTTCGTAAATCGCATCGCCGTGGGATTTACGTGCACCGCTTTCTATCTTGTTCATTCGGAATCTCCAGAAGTTGAAAGGTCATTGCTGTCAACATTAATACATAAAAATACTAAAAAGTCAATCTTTTGTAACTCTAAAAATCAATACCTGTTTCTAGCGAGACTTCCATTCCTCATCCCACTTAGAGCCTACGGTCTCCATTGAAAACCTGCCTCTAACGGGACTGCCATTCGTTGTCCTGACGGCACAGGAGTTTCGTGGCATCTTCTGGATGAAGCATCACTTCCAAAACCGCGCGCTCCATTCTTGTTCCTTGAGAACCTTTAAGCAAAGCTACGTCCCCCGCTTTAATCAGGGATTCCAGATGCTTACCGGCTTCAACACTATCTTCAAATTGAAAAATATTTTTTTCGCTCATGCCGGCATTAAGCGCTCCCTCGGCAATCCCCCTCGCGCGGATGCCGACGGTAATCAAGATATCGCAAATTTTCCCCGACAGTTCCCCGATTCTCAAATGTTCACTTGCTGAATATTTCCCAAGCTCAAGCATTTCTCCCAACACGGCAATTTTCCTGCCCTTGACCACAACTTCATTCAGAGCTTGGAGCGCCGTTTCCATGGCTAGGGGCGACGCATTATAAGTGTCGTCTATAAGCAAGGAATTTTTAACTCCCAGAATTATGCGAAGGCGTCCCGGCGGAGTCTCGTATGAAGAAAGTGATTCTGTCATCGTTATCATGTTTAGGCCCAAAACTTTTCCTACGGCCAACGAGGCCAATGCGCTATACATAGTATTTCGCCCCAAAACGCCCTTTATTCGTACGGGAATGCTATTACCTTCATAATCAACCTTAAAGGTCAATCCTACAGGCCTTTCATGCCCTTCTTCTCCTTCATATAAAACGAGAGGGTGCGAACCCAAAAGGTCGGCTCCATCATTGAACCCGTAGGTTGTTGCTTTCCTATTGATTTTATCCTTCATAGAAAGGACTGCTTCGTCATCATGATTGAGTATAAGGAACCCTTCCTGTTTCAATACTCCCGCGAGAATAGAATCCTCTTCATTCACCTTATCCGGTGAAGAAAAGAACTCCACGTGCACCGGAATTTTCGGGAAAGCGGTAATGATGTTTAATTCCGGACTGAGCCATTTGGCAACTTTTCTTATGTCGCCAGGGCGATCGGAACCGACTTCAAGAACGAGCCACTCCGGATAAGAGTGACGATTAACTATGAGAGATAGGCCATCCATCACGTTTTTAATCCACAAAAATGGATTGCTCCAAGCATTTGGAATTCCCAGTATCGTAAGAGGAATTCCAATCTCGCTATTGAAGCTTTTCTCGCTTTTCCTGACAAAAAAGAATTTCGACATGACTGCGTAAACCGCGTCTTTGGTTCCGGTCTTCCCCACAGATCCAGTAATGGCGATTATTTTGGGTTTGTATTTGCGGAGAACAATCCTTGCTTCAGCGAGAAGAATACCAGCAAGTATGTTTTTTAGAATTTGTTTAAGCATTTTTTGTTTATTGTAACTTGTAGCATAAAACCTAAAACGTTTTTAAATATAAGTTCTAAGTTTTAAGCTTTAAGTTTTACGATTATCTGTCCGGTGGCAACTCATAATAACTGATGAGAAATTTAGTGAGGTTCATGAACGACTGTTTGAGGGTATGGGAAGCATAAATTTCTCCTTTGGGGTCGCGAGTATAAAGAAAAACCAAAAAGGACGGATTGTAAGCGGGGAAATAGCCGAACAACGAGTGAAAGAAGCGGTCGTCATAATATCCTTTTTTATCCTCCGTTTCAAGTTGAGCCGTGCCGGTTTTCGCTGCTATGCTGTAATTCACCATTTTCGCTTCCTTGCCCAAAAGAGTGCTGTCCACGACCTCTACCAGCATTCTGGTAATTTCTTCAGAAGTGGCCGGCTTTAACACCTGTCTGCCCTTGGGGTACGGAAGAATATCGGACAAACCCGTCTTGTAATCTATTTTTTCAACAATATGAGGAGTAATCAAGTATCCCCCGTTTGAGAGCGAGGAAAGGGCTCTCACGGCCGAAATCGGGGTAAGTGCTATTCCCTGCCCGAAAGAAGCATTGGCGAACTCTATGTCTCTGTCAGTGTAAAGATTGGAGATAAGGTTGCGTCCTTCGTTGGGCAAATCTATGCCGGTCTTTTCTCCAAAACCATATGCCAGAAAATAATCTTTCAGCCGTTCTTTGCCAAGTTTTTGCATGACAAAGACAATCCCCAGGTTAAGGGATTGATTAAGCACACTTTGCATATTTACCGTTCCATGATTTTTTTTATCATAGTTGTATATGGTGTAGTTGTTTAATGTAAGAGAGACGCTATCTTTGTACGTACTGGTGGCGTTAATCGCGCCCCGGTCAAGCGCCGCGGCCATGGTTAAAGGCTTTATGATTGAGCCCATTTCATAAACATCTTCAACAATAGGATTAGAAAATATGTATGAGTTTTTCTCTTCCTGAAAATTATTAAGGTTAAAAGCAGGCATTTTGGCCATCGCGTAAATGCTCCCGTCTTTCGGATTGATTATAATTCCGCCGGATACTTGCGAACTGTATTTCTCTTGAAGGGCAACCAGCTCCTTCTCCAATTCGCTTTGTATGGCCGGATCTATGGTCAAGACTAAATCGCCTTCTCTTTTGTCCGCGTCGGTAAAAAGAGAATCTTTCAAATTGGCGAAAACTTCAGCGAAAAAGTTGACGTAGAGCTCGCTTCCTTTTCGGTCCAAAACAGCATTGTAAAAACGCTCCACACCATAGCGACCACCCAAGTCGTCTTCCATGTAAGCGACAAACCCTAAGGCGTGAGCGGCAAGCTTTTCTGCTGGATAAAAACGCCATTTTTCTTTATACAGAGACACCCCAGGAATCTTTTGGGCGGAAATTTTATCAGCATCGTTTTTGGAAACCCTGTGCGTAATCTCCTCGTATGGATCAGATTTTTTGCCGGCTTTCAAGATAAATAATTCGCGGTTGATTGGAATAACAGAATTCAGCTTTTCGTAAGTTGCTTCTTCTTCTTTGATTTCCTTGGGACTTATGGTCAAGACATAGCCACTTTGGAGCGATGCCGCGGCTATTAGGCTACCGTCCCTTTCCTTGAAGAAAATCGAACCGCGGTCAAAGACATGAGAATATGGGGTCGCGTATTGCCTGTCGGCACTTTCACTATATTCATTACCATGGATAATTTGGATGTAAAACAGCCGCATTATGATAATCGCGGCAGCGAGAAGCACTAGAAAAGACAATAATCGTATCCTGGATATGACCACATCAATATCTTACCATTTCCCTGTTAATTGTTTTCTGCTAGAGAGAGGCCCTTGCCTGAATTATTGGCCGAGGCAAAAACTGTTCCTACCGCATCCTTAAATCCTAGAGAGTACGCCAAATTTATGTCTATCTTGTTGGATTCGGACAAATATAAAAGCTCAAGTTCCCCTACCCGTGAGCTTAATTCGCGGTTCTGGCTTTCCAGATTATTACGTTCTACTATGTTGAAAATTGTAGTACCGACAAAAAACAGATAGAGGAAGCAAGAAAGACCTACAGCGACTGCCAACAACAAAAAGAATATCTTTTCAGTATCTCCCTGAAATAACGATATGGTTTTATTGTTAAATTGTATCGAGTATCTTTGCATTATTTAAATTATCTGGTTTGGTTCTCTTGCTGAATCTTTTCTATCACTCGAAGTTTCGCGCTTCTTGACCTAGGATTTGATAAAATTTCGTCCCTCCCAGGAATAATCGGTTTTTTGGTTATAATTTTGAAATTTCCGGTTTTGGACAGTTCTACGAAATATTGCTTTACGATTCTGTCTTCCAGGCTATGAAATGAAATGACTGCGATTTTTCCTCCCTTGTTTAATTTAGCCGCGGCTTTAGCTAGCCCTTCCTTTATTGCTCCTAGTTCATCGTTAACTGCAATGCGCAGGGCTTGGAAAGTTCTAGTAGCCGGATGAATTTTCCCGTGTTTGTAGTAAGCCGGCACGGAATTTTCGATAATCTGCCGGAGTTCAGCGGTCGTGCCTATGATTCCCTTCTTGCGGGCCTCCGTTATTCCGTGAGCTATTCTTCTTGAAAGACGCTCTTCCCCAAATTTAAAAATAATTTCCGCCAAATCATCTTCCTTCCAGCTATTCAGAATCTCAAGTGCCGTTAGCTGTCCTAATTTCGGGACCACTCCCAGGGTCATGAGCAGAGGTTCGTCTTTTTGGAAAGAAAATCCGCGACCGGAATTTTCAAGTTGGTCCGAACTCAAGCCGAAATCAAAAAGGACTTTGTCAACCGAGGATATTCCATACTTTTCCAAGACTTTGTCCAGATTGCGAAAATTCGATTCTTCAAGGGTTACTGTGGTTCCTGTTCCGGCCAAATTGTCCCCAGCCCGATCCAAAGCGTTCTTATCTTCGTCTATTCCGACAAGAACTCCGCGTTTGCCTATTTTTTTCGTTATGGCCAAACTGTGCCCGCCACCGTTTATTGTGCAATCAAGTACTGTTTCTCCATTTTTAAGCTCCAGTACTTCTACTGCCTCATTTAAAAGAACTGATACGTGGCTCATAACTTAAGTCATATCGCCCCTAACTCTCCCAATTTTTCGGCCAATACGTCCGCCTGGCCACCGATTCTTGCTTTGTATTCACTCCAAGTTTTGTCATTCCAGATTTCCAAGCGATTATGTACTCCGACAATGACAACTTTTGCGTTAAGCCCAGCAAACTCTTTCTGAAATTCGGGTATTAAAATTCTGCCAAGCGCGTCCACTTCCGTTTCCACTGCCCCTCCCAAAAGAAATCTGTTGAAACTTCTGGTATCCGCTTGTCCCATGGAAAGCGATGCCAATTGTTCAGCCATCTTTCCCCAGCGTTCTTTGGTGTAAACAAAAAGACATTTATCCAATCCATTCGTTATGACAACTTTTTTACCAAGCTCTTTGCGAAATTTCGCGGGAAGGGAAAGCCTCTTCTTGTCATCAATAACGTGAATGTATTCGCCGATGAGCATGAGTATTTTCTTAGCGAACGAAGTGAGCCTAGAAAATACTCACCCGCTTAAGTTTTTGCTTGCAAAAATTTTGGCGGATAAACCTATTTCCACTCTATTTTTCTAAATCCCACTTCATCCCACTTGATACCATTATACCCCACTATTAGATTTAAACCAAAAGCCGAGTTATCAACAGGTCCATGCAAACACCAAAAAGCCCTGTATATAGGGCTTTTTATCACGTATGGGCTTCCCTCGGGATAAATTTAATGGTTTATTAAAAAAATAATATGGATTATGTAATAGTTTAATTGGCAAGACGGCATACCTATCGTGGGGAATATCCCGCTCGCCGTAATCATCGATTACAGGCTAATACATATCGCAAACCCCCTTCTAAGGGGGCTTTGCTATTATTAAATTGGGTAGGCAATTAAATAAAAAAGGCCCGTCTCCGGAACTTTTTTCCATGTTCTATTTTTTAACTTCTAGTTCTTCGGCCTTAGTGTCGGGAATAAGATTACTTCGCGTATATTCTTCTGTCCCGTAAGAATCATTAACAGGCGGTCTATTCCTACACCAACACCTCAAGCCCGAGGTATTCCATATTACATCGATACAAGATAGCTTTCGTCCGAGGGAGATACTTCGGCCTCTCCCCCCTTTCTTTTTTTATCCTGTTCCAAATACCGCTCGCGCTGATCTTCCGAATCGTTTAATTCGGAAAACGCGTTTACCACTTCAAGTCCTCCAATGACAAGCTGAAAACGATCAATGAATTCCGGACTCTTTTCACTCCTCTTGGCGAACGGAGAAAACGCCACCGGATACTCGGTAATGAAAGTAGGCTGAATCAAGCGAGGTCGACAGACCTTCTTGTAAATGCCATCCATGACTTTTTCTGTGGCGTCAGTCGGAGACACGGGCACAGCAAGCTGTTTGGCCTTAAGCACGAGTTCCGGAAGAGTAGCTTTTTCAGGACTCGTAATAAGAGCATACCTTTTGAGCAAATCAAAATAATTTACTGTCGCGAATTTCTTGCCGAAATCTATTTTCTCTCCGTCATATTCGATAATATTTTTCTTCACTGTCTTCTTTACGACCTGCTTAATCAGTTTTTCGATAAAAATCATCTGTTTGGAAGCATCGCTATACGCCTCGTAAAATTCAAGCATGGTAAATTCCGGATTATGAGTTACGTCTATTCCTTCATTTCTAAAATTCCTCCCGAGTTCGTAAACCTTTGGGAAACCCCCCGCTAAAAGCTCCTTTAGATAAAGTTCCGGCGCGATGCGCAAGTTGAGATTAATATCCAAAGCGTTGTGATGAGTATTAAAAGGCGCGGCCGTTGCACCCCCGGCCAATAGCTGGAGCATGGGCGTTTCCACTTCCAGGTATCCGACCGAATCCAGAAAAGCGCGAATTTCGGAAATAAGACGGGAACGGAGAATAAACCTCTCTTTTACTTCCGGTGATGAAACCAAATCAAGATAACGTTTTCTGTATCTTTCTTCTGTATTTTCCAAGCCATGCCATTTATCGGGAAGTGGACGAAGACTTTTAGAGAGCATCTTCCATTCTGCGACCTCAATAGTTTTCTCTTTCCTTTTGGTTAGGAAAAGTTTACCCGTTACTTCCACGAAATCGCCTATATCCACGGTGTCAGCAAATAGACGCAAGTTCTCGTCAGAAATAGAACCTTTTTTGAACATGCCTTGGAAATTCCCAGTGCCGTCGTTGAAGTCAAAGAATACAAGCGCGCCCTGCCCGCGCACGGCTAAGACTCGACCAGCAAGCGTAATTGATTTCTTTTTGGAAAACTTGGCAAAACGCGCGGCTACCTCGCTTAAAGTGGCCGTGCGCGCCGAATGTATAGGATACGGATTAATCCCCTTTGATTTCAAAAGTTCAAGTTTTTTGACGCGCTCCGCGCGGATTTCTTCAAGAGAAGCCATGGTAGATTTTCTTAACGAACGAAGTGAGTTTTAGAAAATCATCACCCGCCCAAGTTTTTGAGTACAAAAATTTTGGCGGGTAAATAAATTATAGTCGCTCCGCTCGTTAATTTATTTTACTCTATATCCACAATTTTGTAATTGTTGATTCCGGAAGGAGTTTTAAACGTCACTTTATCTCCCTTCTTTTTTCCGAATAACGCTTGTCCGAGAGGAGAGTGGTTTGAAATTTTCCCCTGCTTCATATCGGATTCTTCCGAACCCACTATTTGGTATCTCTGTTTTATGTCGCTTCCCTCTTTCTCCACTACAACGGTAGTTCCAACCTCAATAACTGAGCTATGGTGCTTGTTGACTATAACCGCATTTTTCAGTGTTTCTTCAATCTGCAAAATCCGGTCCTCTGTTTTAGCCTGATCTTCGCGAGCTTGGCTGTATTCGGCATTTTCTGATATATCGCCTAACGATTTAGCAAACTCAAGACTTTCGGCAATTTCCTTACGCCTATGCGACTTTAAAAATTCAAGTTCTTTCTTTAGATCTTCTAGTTTCTCTCGACTTATATATACAGTGTTGTTTGCTGGAACCATAGTGACGCAAAGTATAGCATTTATAACATAAATGGAAATACTTGACTGTCACCTTTTTACATTATCTAAAATTGTTTTAAATACTCAGGCGTATTCACCTGCATCCACTCAAGCATCTGACGCATGATATACACCCCTCCCGTCAAATTTCCTACCGGCCCTTTTTCCATAACCACGATAAAAGCATAGCGTGGACTATCATAGGGAAAGAAGCCGGTTACCCACGAATTCACGTAATTTTTCCTCACTCCGAGTTCAGCCGTGCCCGTCTTCGCTGCGACTTTAAGCCCTGAGATATTTAGTCCCGCGCTTGTGCCTTCAGTCACGGAAAGCCGCATACCCTCCCTTGTTATTTCAAAAAACTTTTTATCAAGTCCTGTATTTGTTTTTACCAGAAGGCGATTCTTAACGTTGGCAACATGAGGAGAAACTAAATCTCCCCCATTCGCGACCGAGGCAATTGCCCGAAGAAGCTGGATGGGGGTCACATGGAAGCCATATTGACCGATAACAGTATTATAAGTATCTCCTATGAGCCATTTCTCTCCATCGAAATTTTCCGCCTTCCATGCAGGATTAGGAATAGTTCCTTCGGATTCAGACGGTAAATCTATGCCGGTCTTTGTCCCTAGACCAAACAACCGGACATATTTTTCGATATTAGCAATTCCAAGGCCCTTTTGGCTTTCAAAACCCCCTCCTATTTCGTAAAAATAAACGTCGGAGGACACGGCTAAAGCGCGCCTCATATCAACCCAGCCGTGAGCTTTCCAATCTTTAAATATACTGGGCTTTTTCGGATCATAAGGATTCGGCACGGAAATTGATCCTGTACTTAAAATCTTTTTTTGCGGATCAATGACATCTTCCGTAAGAGCCGCCATGGCCATAAACGGCTTCACGACCGAACCCGGCGTGTAAAGTCCGGCTACGGGGCGGTTTAAAAACGGATTGCTTTTATCCTTAAGATAAGAATTTATTGTTCTCGCGCTTCCACCTCCGGACAAAACGGCGGGATTGTATTCCGGATAACTCACAAGCGCAAGGACTTCTCCGCTATTTACGTCCATAATAACCCCGCCTCCTCCGGTAAATCCGACGCTTCCCGATAGTGTTTTGATGTACCCGTAAAACTTCTCTTCCAGCCGAGCGTCAATCGTGAGAGTAATATTCTCGCCTTCTATCGGAGGATCTATCGTGCTTTCGCTTTTTACGCGATCTGCGACATCAGTTTCCACCACCTTGACGCCATTCTTCCCGCTCAAAAGCAAGTTATAATATTTTTCCACGCCGTCCATTCCTATGGATTCCGTTTGCCAGAAATTGCCGGATTGGTCCAATTTTGGCAGACTGACATAACCTAAAACATGACCCAATCCGGGAATCTCGGCGTAGGCACGCGAAGAAAAGTTCATATTTTCATTCTCCGTGTTCCAGGCTAGTTCTTTGCCGTTGCGGTCATATATAACTCCCCGTTCCGCAAAAATAGGAATATTACGCAAGCGATTGCGTTCGCTCATTTGCGAGTAAGTTTCCCCGTTCTTAATCTGAAGAAACCACGCCCTAGAAACAAAAACCCCACCGACTAGAAGAAAAAAAATACCGAGCACGAGCACAACATTTCGAGATATAGGACGCTCTATTCTTCCCTCAAATTGATCCTCGTCAAAGCCTGGAATATTGAGCGCATCGCTAAATATTTCTTCCGGATAAATTTCGTGGTCAGTAAACTTCTTTTTCATATTAAATATCCCTCTTTATCTGTTCATGAACTTTACCCCGTAGTGAACCGAGCTTGTCGAGGTCCTACTACCGGGGTCTTCAGGATAAATTTCATGGTCAAAAAACTTCTTTTTCATAGTAAATATTATACCTTACTTGTTTATTCACCTTACTCATCAGTAAGTACGATTGCTTTACTATCGGAATTAGCGGTAAAAAGAAAGTCTTTTTTTTAAAAATTCAATTATGAAAAATAGCGCGAGGGAGAATGCCGTCATCACGAGGACAAACCCGCGGAATTTAGGTTCCGGAACCGCGTAAAGAGAGTCCACGAGTAGAGCAAAGAAAACTACTTCGTAGTAATTTCTAAAGTAGAAAATAAAAGTCGCGAAAAGGAAGATTAAAAACCACCAAGGCAGAGTAAATACGGATACAAACAGGATAATGTAAGAAATGACGCGCGTTAGGATCATAATATAACTTCTACCAGGTGTAACTCTTGGGTGTTAACCGGACTTCTGAACAAGATTCTCTGTATGGGATTACGAGGGTCGGAGAAAATACTATCCACCACTCCCAAAAGATGCGGGGAAATACCGACTGAAAAAACCTGTTCTCCTTTTTCAATCAATATCCCACGCGGAAGTTCCGCCACAAAATTCCCCCCTCCACGGCCGGTCAGTTTAACCGAGATATTCTTGCCCGAAATTATCCCCTGATATTCTTCTCCATAAGTCGAAAATAAAACAACCTTCGAGGCACTACTCGATACTTCGCGCACCTCCCCTATGACTGTGCTTCCGTAGGCAATAACCTTGTTACCCGCCGATATTCCGTCGTTTTCACCGACATCCAATATGAGAGTGTCGTAAGGCGATCGGCTTGGTTTTACGATAACCGAAGCCAGAACCAGTTTTCCACGATTCGAACGTCCAAGCATATCCTTGAGATCAAGATTTTCAGCAAGAAGACGGTCGCGTTCCAACAGTTTATTTTCGGCTTCGTTCAATTTTTCCTTGAGAGACTCATTCTCCTTTATCAGCGATTTTTTAAGAGAAAAAAATGAAAAAAACCCGGTCAATAAACTTTCTTTAAGAGACTCCCCTTCCTTAAAGAGCGGTTCTGCCTTTGCATTCAAACCGCCGATAAAAGACGGACGCAGAGGCCCCTGATACAGGAAAATAACCGCCACGGAGAGCAAAATTAAAATGATTCTGATCCGCTTTCTGCGTCCCTCATTATCTGGGAGGTAACTCATCTTGGTTTCCTATGAGGATATCATTATAAGCTTCAAGGTCCTCAAGAATTATTCCAGTTCCACGCGCCACGGCTGAAAGCGGATCTTCCGCAACATGAATGGGAATTTTTAAAATAGCATGAAGAAGAGTGGCAAGTCCGTCCAGAAGAGCTCCTCCACCAACCAGAATAATTCCGCGGTTCATGACATCAGCAAGAATTTCCGGAGGAGTAGTTTCAAGTACTTCCTTGATGGAATCAATCAATATATTTATCGAGGGCGAAATAGCTTCCCTGATATCGGCATCAGTGATTATTACTTCGCGGGGCAATCCGGTCACCAAATCTCGCCCCTTAATTGAAGCCTCAACCGAACTACCGCTCTCAAATGCCGAACCAATGGCTATTTTCACGCTTTCAGCGGTTTTCTCCCCTATTAAGATTTTAAATTCATCGCGCAGATAAGAAATGATGTCCTGATTAAGACGATCTCCGGCGACCTTCAGGCTTTTGGAACGCACAATTCCTCCCAGAGAAATAACCGCGATATCCGCGGTGCCCCCACCTATATCAATCACCATGGAACCGACCGGGTCTTTTATCGGGAGTCTTATGCCGATTGCCGCGGCCATCGGCTGTTCCACTATATGAACCTCTCTTGCTCCGGCATTTTTGGTCGCGTCATAAACCGCGCGCGTTTCAACATTGGTAATTCCTGAAGGCACTCCGACTATTACCCTGGGACTCGCGA
>CAYHZS010000021.1:0-13316 GCA_964361185.1 uncultured Candidatus Saccharibacteria bacterium | reverse complement strand
TAATTTTCCCCACCTGTTTTTTATAAGCCTTAAGATTATTTTTGACCTCCGAAACGGTGAGCATGGGGCGCTTAGAAAGTTTGTCCGAAGGGTCACCCACCAGCGCGGTAAAATCGCCAACGATAAAAACCACCTTGTGCCCCATATCCTGAAATTCCCGCAATTTCCACAAAACAACAGCCCTTCCAATGTGGATATTTGATGAGGTAGGGTCGATACCTAGTTTTACTCGAAGATTCTTACCTGAAAGGAGTTTTTCCTCCAGAGACTCGAGAACAAAAATCTCCTCGACTGCGTGAGAGAGCAAGCGCTTAATTTTCTCCGGATTGGTATCCGACATATGAATTACTGTAACACAAAACACCTGTTTTGTGTTATTCTCGAATCATACATGAATCAAAGCTCACGGCACAAAAAAACACTCTCTCTTTTCCGTAGTTGGAAAGAGATGTCCCTGCTGGGACTGTTTGTTTTAGGCGGGGTATTTTTTTTCTGGGCAGGTAGTCTCCGTATCCCGGACTTCAACTCCTTTGAAGACAGGAAAGTTCAAAGTTCAACCAAAATATACGACCGCACCGGCAAAATTCTCCTGTACGACGTACATGACAGTATTCGTCGTACGGTTACGAGCGGAGACTCCATGGGTATAAACATTAAAAATGCCACTGTTGCCATAGAGGACTCGGAATTTTACCAGCATAAAGGAATCAAACCTTCGGCCATTGTCCGCGCAGTCATTATGAGCTCCCTGGCCCCTTTTACCGGCGGGAATTACCAGGGGGGTTCCACCATTACTCAGCAAGTTATAAAGAACGCGCTTCTTACCTCCGACCGAAGCATTTCCAGAAAAATCAAGGAGTGGGTCCTAGCCATTAAACTCGAGCAAATAATGAGTAAGGATGAAATTCTAGCCCTCTATCTGAACGAAGCCCCGTATGGCGGAAACATTTACGGCATTGCTGAGGCCAGTCGATCCTTCTTTGGAAAGGAAGCGGGAAATCTTTCGCTCGCCGAATCAGCTTACTTAGCGGCCTTGCCCCAAGCACCTACGCATTACTCTCCTTATGGTAACTATAAAAGCGAATTGGATGACCGCAAGCGTCTTGTTTTGAGAAGGATGCTCGATCTCGATTTCATCTCGGATGACGAGTACAAAAACTCCCTTGAGGAGCAGGTCACCTTCCTGCCTTCATCCCGGAGAGAGGTTCAAGCAATGCATTTTGTCCTTTTTGTCCGCGACTACCTAGAACAAAAATACGGTCGGGACGCGCTCGAGTCTGGCGGGCTTAAGGTGATAACGACTCTCGACCACGGATTGCAGGCTAAGGCGGAGGAAATCGTAAAACGCCGCGCCCTTGAAAATGAAAAAAATTTTGAAGCTACGAACGCAAGCTTGGTAGCCATCGACCCCAAAACAGGACAAATTTTGGTAATGGTCGGATCCCGTGATTATTTTGACACGAACATTGACGGAAACTTCAATGTCACCCTAGCCCACCGTCAACCCGGTTCTTCCTTCAAGCCCTTTGTATACGCCACTGCCTTCAAAAAAGGGCTGACCCCCGATACGGTTCTTTTTGACTTGCAAACGGAATTTCAAACAACGTGTACTGCTGACGGCAAACCAATTGGGAAAACAAACCCTGATGATTGCTACCGACCCGAAAACTTTGACCACAAATATTTAGGCCCTCTGTCCATACGAAGCGCTCTCGCCCTGTCAAGAAACATCCCGGCTATCAAGACTCTGTACTTGGCTGGAATACAAGATTCATTGAACACCGCCAGATCTATGGGCATTAAAAGCCTGGGCAACCCGGATCAATACGGGCTGACCCTAGTTCTAGGCGGAGGAGAGGTATCTTTGCTTGACATGACCAGTGCTTACGGGGTTTTCGGCAATAGCGGAATACGTAACCCTCATCAAAGAGTACTCCGTGTGGAAGACGCGGACGGGAACATTCTTGAAGAATGGAGAGAAAACCCCGAGGAAGTTCTCCCAAAAGATATTGCTCTTCAAATAAACGACATTCTCTCGGACAATACGGCCCGCGTGCCAGAATTCGGAGAACACTCGGCTCTTTATGTTGAGGGCTACGGGGACGTAGCCTCAAAAACCGGCACCACGAATGATTACCGCGACGCCTGGATATTGGGTTACACCCCTTCTCTTTCCGTAGGGGTTTGGGCCGGAAACAACGACAATAGCCCGATGAAAAAGAAAATTGCCGGTTTTATTGTCGCTCCCATTTGGCACGAATTCATGATGGAGGCGCTGAAAAACTACCCTAAAGAAAAGTTCGAAAAGCCAAAACCAATAGATCCTAACCTAAAACCTATATTGAGGGGTTTCTGGCAAGGTAACAACGTTTTTAAGGTAGACAAGATTTCCGGTAAATTGGCCACGGAGTTCACTCCAAAAGAAACCGTCGAGGAGAGATCCGTAACCCAAATTCACAGTATTTTGTATTGGGTCTCGAGGGAAGATATTACTGGTCCTCCTCCTCCAAACCCGGAGAATAATCTTCAATTTAAGCTGTGGGAGACACCAATACAAAAATGGCTGGCAACCCACCCGGTACGCGAGTACACCGAAGCCGACATACCTAACCAGACGGATGATGTCCATCTTCCGGAATTTTTCCCAAAACTTTCTTTTCTCGACCCAAAGCCAGACATAATCTACCGAAGCAATTCTCGAATAAATATAAAGATACAAAACAACGGTAGATTTCCCCTCTCCCGTGTTGACTATTTTCTGAACGATATATTTATCGGTTCTTCAAAAAATATTCCTTTTGATTTTTCTTTCTCCCCAAAAGACTTGGATTTCACAAAGGAGGAAAATATTTTGAAAGCTGTTGGTTATGATTCAGTTCATAACTCCGGAGAAACTTCCGTTTACATAAAAATCGAGAACGAGTAGTTAGTTGATTTTTGCTACTGAGCTTTTCCCAGAGAGGTGATTTATTTTTTCTATAATTTTTTTTTCTTGTGTGGCTATTTCCGCTTTGGCAACCCCACTAACTTTAACGAACGCTGTCTGTCCCTTTAATATTATCTGATTTTTTTTTACTTTCACGGAAAAATCTTTCTCTAGCACCTCCTTTATTATGTCGCGAACCGCCGACGAATGATTGGTAATTTCCTTAAACTTTTCCAGGAGAACGCTGATGTTTTTCATGTATCAACTATTTGTTTAGGGGCATTACTAAATAAGTGAAAGTTGTATCCGAGACCCCCTTTATTATCATGGGTTTATTCGCACCAGATATGAAGACCGAAATACTGTCCGAATAAATAGCCTGGAACACGTCAAAAAGATACCGGTAATTTAGATTTACGGAAACAGTCTCTCCCTTCATGGCCGCACTTACGGATGCCTCCGTCTCTCCCACCTCTCCGCTTTTTGATTTTATGGAAAATTTTTTAGCCTTCGGATTTAAAGACAAGGTAATCTGACTGAACTTATCTAAGAAAATATTATTTATTTTGAGAGTGTTTATGAAATCCTGTTTTAAAATAATGGCTTCGGTAGTGTGTTCTTTTGGGATAATTTGTTTGTAGTCCGGGAAATTGCCATCCACTAGCCTCGAAGTCAGGTAAACCCCGTTATAAGAAAAGGCAATTTGGTTTTTATTGAAACAAATTTTTACTTCCTCCTCTCCTGCCAAATCAAGAACTCGTATTATTTCGTTTATATTCTTATGGGGAATTAAAATTCCCGAAAAATCAGGGAGGTGTTTTATTTTAACTTTTTTTTCTGCCAGCCTGAAAGAGTCCGTCGCCACAAAAATTAAATCCTCTCCTTCGGGGTATACATAAATGTTGGAAATTTCCGGCTTAATATCTGACAATGAAGCGCTGTATGATACGGCTTTTATCCCTGACAAGAACTTTTCTGGGTTGACATTAAAACACATGTCCCCAGAAATAAGGGGAATTGTTGGAAAATCATTGTAAGGATAGCACTTTATAGTCGCTACATTATTATTTGTGGTAATTATTAGGTTGTCGTTATTTGATTCTAAAACAACACTTTTTTCATTTTGAATATTTGTAATGAGCTCATTTAAAACAGAACCTCGAACAGCAACAATTCCTTCTTTTTCTATTTTGGATGGTAACTCGACTTCAATACCGAGATCTAAATTAGTGGCTCTAAGTTTTAATGTTTTACCATTAGCAATAATAAGAATTGACGAAAGAATATTTAGGGTTAAATTTTTTCCAGTGACTTTTTCAATAACTGGAAGTATTCCTTTTAATCTTTCGAGGGAGCTTTCTATCTTCATAATTGTATTTATTAAATACTTATTATTATTACAACTGTTGATATGTGGAATTCTTTTTTGTCCTTTATTTGAAACACGTAGAGTATTAAATTTTTTAATACCTGTGAATTAAACACCAGTATCTTTTTAAAGAAAGAAAATTATTTTAATAAAGGAACTCCTTCTCAACATCTTACACATCTTTATTTACATACTTATCAACAACTAAAAAAGGGCCCGTATTTGTTCCAAATCTTGCGCCAGGATACTATCGTTTTTTAAATCTTTTTTTACCTTTTCACATGAATGTATAACGGTGGTGTGATCGCGCCCGCCCAGCTTTTGTCCGATTGAAGGAAAGGAAATATCGAAATCTTCCCGGAGGAGGTACATAGCTACTTGTCTCGGCTTAACAATGTCTTTTCGCCTGGTTTTTTCGTAAACACTCCCCTCTTCTATGTTGTAAAAATCGGCTACGAGCTTAACTACTTCCTTAACCGAAATCGATTTTTTTGGCTTAACGTTGTTTTTGATGAGCAATTTCACTTCCTGTAAGGTTAAATCCCTGTTTTTAAGTTGGGACTGGCAAACAACGGCATTGAGGGCTCCCTCCAGCTCGCGGATGTTTCCTTGGATTAAAGAAGCAACGTACTCGATTACTTCAGGAGGAGAGGAGAAGCCGCTTTCAAGAGCCTTAGTTTTGATTATGGCTAACCTCGATTCATATTCCGGGAGAGAAACGTCGACGGTCATTCCGGCGCTGAATCTTGATTTTAATCGGTCTTCCAGGTTTGGAATGTAGGTCGGATGTTTGTCGGACGAAAAAATAATTTGCTTATTATTGTTGTAAAGTTCATTGAAAAGATGGAATAATTCTTCCTGAGTCCTTTCTTTCCCGGAGAAAAATTGTACATCGTCAATAATCAAAACGTCATATTTGCGGTACTTTTCTTTGAAGAAATTTGCCTTGCCACTTTGGATAGCTGTTACGCAATCAACCGTGAACTTTTCCGAAGTTATATAATAGACCTTTTTACTGCTTTTGTTTTTTACCTCATTCCCGACCGCTTGTATCAAGTGGGTTTTCCCAAGCCCGGTCCCTCCGTAAATAAAAAGAGGATTATACAAAACCGGTTTCTCAACAATCGCTTTTGCAGCCGTGTAAGCTAGTTCGTTGAAAGCTCCGACCACGAAAGAATCGAAAACATATCGTGGGTTCAAATTATCTCCTTTATTTATGTATAAACCATTAAGAGGAAGTTCGCGCGAAATAAAAGAAGAAGGACCTGCCTCTTCTCTCCGGACTTCTTTCGCTCGTGGTTCTTCTCGTGAAACCACATACTCAAGACCGCGCACCGAGTCGGAAAGATCGCGCATTGTCTTCAAGATAAACTTATGGTATTTGTTGATTATCCAGTCTTTGACGAATTCATTCGGCACACTTACGTAAACAATCCCCCCCTCCTCCTTAACGATATTAGTGTTTTTAAACCAGGTTGTGAAATTTGCCTTGGACACACTGAGCTCCACTTCAGCTAAGGCGCTGTCCCACAGTTGTTTAGTATCTGAACTCATCCCGTTAGCGGTAGGTCGCGGTCGTGTCGTTTCTCACGAGTTTGTTTCTGTTAATTTTTGAGGCTCTTCTTTCCATTTGTTTTGTTCAAATTTCTTTATCGTGGTTGTATTCTCTGAGGGGTCCCGCGCGACCGTTTAACAAGTATGAAACATTATATTACATAAACAAAAAACTCAAAATGAAAGGCGTGTCATAATATTTGTAGATAAACTGTTGAAAAGCTGTTGATTGCTCATCAAGCAACAAAATTTTCCTGTCGTAAACTCAAGTGTTTTTCATAAGAGACTAATTTTCTTAAAAATCGCTTGGACTTCCAATCTTTCTTTCCAGACGCACAAAAAATAAGATGGATGGGTCAGGCCTGCCCAAACCGTGTCAAGCCGGGGGGTTATTTCCCAAGCGTCATTAGCTCCCAAGTTTGATTTCTTTAGGGTGGTGTTGTAGACTGGCGCTATGTCAAAAACATACCAGCCCAAAAGAGCGAAAAGGGGGCGCACACATGGATTTTTAGTGAGACAAAGGACAAAAAACGGCCGCAATGTCATAAAAAGTCGCCGTCGGATTGGGAGGAAGAGATTATCTGTCTGATTCGGGGCTGAGGCCAGATGATAGAAAAAGAAAAAAGAGTAAACAGGGCGTTATTTCTAGCCACGTCACGGGGGGGAAGGGTGTTTGACTCCGCTCACCTAGTACTCCGCGTTTTCCCTTCACTTAAGGATGGAAAGAATCGTTTTTCTTTTGTGGTACCCAAGGCCGTTTCTAAAAAAGCTGTCGAGAGGAATCTATTGCGGCGTCGCGGGTATGTAGCTGTTGCCCGAGTTGAAAATAATCTCAAGAAAAAAACGATAAATATCTTTTTTTTTAAAAAAGGGTCGGGAAACATTTCCTACCAGCTTATTCTTGAAGAAATTACTGGGCTTTTCTCCAAAGCTGGGTTGCTTTAACCAATGAGAAAAGTACTAATTTTTATAGTGAGGCTTTACCAGAAAACACTGTCTCCCGACCAAGGGTTTACCAAAAAGATTGGTTTAATCAGGGTCCCGACCTGTGCTTTTTACCCAACCTGTTCGGAGTATTTCATTTTGGCGATTGAAAAATACGGAATTTTACACGGCCTTTCCTTGTTCTCAAAGCGCATTTTCAGATGCCACCCCTGGCAGAAGGAACACTTGGATCCACTTACTTAGCTTGTATCGTGTAACATGTAGCTTGTAGCGTTTAATACAAAAACAACAAAAAAGACATGTTTGTTTTCTTGAAGCAAGCCTTATGTTACATGCTTCATGTTTCGCGTTAAATGAGCCCAGTTTTACGTTTTGTAGCTTCTGAGCTACAATAGGCGGATGATTTCTCTTTGGAACACCGCCCTTTACAATCCTCTTTATAACGGGCTCATTTTCCTGATAGGGATAATGCCCCTTACTTCCGTCGGCCTTGCCGTCATAGTCCTGACAATTCTCGTCCGATTGGCGATTTTTCCTTTGGTACATAAATCAATTAAGACTCAGCGCAAGATGCGCGAACTTGAACCGGAGCTCAAAAAAATACGCGAGAGGCACAAAGACAAACAAGAGCAGGCCAAACAGACAATGGAGCTTTACAAAGCGCACGGCACTAATCCCTTCTCCGGTTGTCTTACGGTTTTGATACAGCTTCCAATTTTAATCGCCCTATTTTTTGTTTTCCGAGATGGTTTTGCCGAAAATGCCGGGATACTGTATTCGTTCGTCCACTACCCTGGAAACATTTCCCCGGATTTTCTCGGGGTTAATTTACAGGAAAGAAGCTATGTCTTGGCTGTTTTAGTGGGGGTATCTCAGTATTTTTATACCACGCTGTCATTACCCAAGACCACTCCTTCGGCGGGAGAAAAAACGTTTCAGGAAGAATTTGCCCGAAGTATGAATATGCAAATGCGCTATATTTTTCCGGTGCTTTTTGTCGTTTTCTCTTTGTCTATACCTTCGGCAGTTGCACTTTATTGGGTAACGTCTAATATGTTCTCCATAGGGCAGGAGCTTTTTGTAAGATATGGGGGAAAAGAGAAACTGTTAACGCAGAATGAGCCCCGTTAGAAGTTGCTTTCCCTCAAGGACGCGCAGACGGGCAACCAGGGTACAAAATAAAAGATTAAATAAAATTATGGAAAATAATCGAACAAATTATGGAAATAAATTAAGAAATGGCAGTACGACTGTACTCTGCCTCTAAAACGGAATGAATAAGGAAGAAATAAAAATAATAATAAAAGAACTTCTAGGGAGACTATCCGTGTCTCACGACGATATATTGATTTTTGAAGCCGAGGAAGAAGGGACGGCTCGTTTCTTGATCAAAACAAAGGAGCCGGAGGTTTTAATCGGACATGACGGGATGAATCTTCTTGCCATCAACCACGTTGTGAAGAGAATTGTAGAGAAAGGAACTGGTGAAACCGGAGGAGTCGGCTTTATCATTGACGTGAATGATTACCAAAAAAATAAGATTGAAGGACTCCGTCAAAAAGCCAAAATGATGGCCGAGAGAGCGCGTTTTTTCAAATCGAGTGTTTCCCTAGAACCTATGTCTTCGTATGAAAGAATGATAGTTCATTCATACTTGGCCCCATTCCCGGATTTAACCACCGAGTCATCCGGAATGGGACCGGGGCGGCATGTAGTGATAAAATACCAGGAAATAAGTGGTTTATAAAGGTGTTACCTCTCAAGTTTGATTGACCAAAGGGAAGAATCTTTTTTGTTAACAAAGAAAAGGTATTCCCCGCTTTTGTTTTGGAATAAATTTATCGCGTCTAAATCTTCCCGCGCGACTTGAGAAATGGGAAGAATCTGATAGGTACTCAGCGTTTCGGGGTCTATTTCCCAAAGGCTGTCTTTAAAAGAAACGACTCCTTGGTACCACAAATCAGGGTATTTAGTGCTGGATTCGGGATTCTCATCCGGCACGGCGCAGTATATTTTCGCACTCGTAACCCAATTGCATTTGTCGGCTATGGTCCTTAGACCCAGAGCGCTTAGTCTCCCAGATGAAATGTCGTAAATTTTAATTTGAGGCAATCCGTCACCACTCTCGCTAATTAATATTTTTTTCTCGTCCGGAGAGAGAATAGCCGTTAGTCCTTTAGTCCCACCGTAGATTTTTTGGAAATTTCCGGAAGCTGAATCAAGGGTATAAATATATCCTGGAGCAGCGTAGGATGGTTTTGTCACGAGCATGATTATTTTATCGTTGGCCCATGACGACAGCCACTCAGTGAAAGGAGAATCGAATATTTGGGATTTCTTAGTCCCGTCCGGGGAAGAAACGGTTCCTATAGCCGATTTTCCAAACTTGATCAGGGTGAAGATTTTTGTTCCGGAAGGAGAAAGGGACAGGTCGTTTATGCTTTTTGAAAGAAATGAGCCTTTAATCTCTACTCCATTTCTGAAATCCTCTGTTGATGAAGCCAAAGGAATTTTTGCGTAATAAGTTTCTACGAGGCTATCATCGTTTAAGTATCTTAAAATAACAGATTGTCCGTTTTGTCCAAATAAGGATTGGTAAACTCTTGGGATAGTGGTATTTGTAATTCTTGATTTGGCTGCAGGTATGCTCATGTCAATGTCAAAAATATGACCAGTTTCTTTTTCCATGTAACGTACGACAGTACTACTACCGAGAGTGGTCGGGGTAAACCCAGCTACGGGATTCTGGACCAACTTGAGCAGTTTTGAAGAAAACAGGGGGCTCTCGGCTGGCTCGCTTGGTTGCCCGCCCGGGGATCTTCCGGTTTCAAGAGGCTGTTGTCCAAAGGGCAAAAAATCATCAAGAATTTTTGTCGCTTCGTTTCTCTCTCTTTCGCCGAATACCCCGGTGAAGAAATATAAATATCCCCCAACCATGGCTGTGCCAATCAAGATAAATATCAGAACGAGAAGAGTGAAAGTTTTTCTAGGCATTTTATTTCTCACTTAAATACAACATGCCAATGGGCAAGGTCTTCTTCATAAAAGTCTGCGTAGGTAAATATATAAATGCTTATTGATCGTCCAAGTAAACTGGTATTATCTCCCCTTACTCCCTTAGATCTTATATAACTATCGACAGCGCTACCTGTTCTGATATCGATTCCCGATGAGCTCGGAAAGTGATTACCATTTGCGCTATGCCCCCACTCTGTGCCACCGGATACAACAAAAGAGCAACCCCCGCAGTCTTTGGAAAGTTTTGCGAGGCCGTTTATCGCGGCACCACCAAGTTTTCCGACAGTAGTACAATTTGCCCCGCCGGTTGCATTTCCTCCGGAAACCCAGCTTCTATAATCGTTCATAGTGCATTTATTGGGCTTTACGAGGACTTGGCTGTTAGAATTTTGTAAAAGTTGTAGTCTTACGTTATTATCGTCATCAACAACTGACTGAGCTAAAGCCTCGGTCCATCTACCGAGACTGGTTATGCCGGGGGACGGTGTTGTTGGTGTAGTTGGAGTGGCTGGAGTCGGCGCTATCTCGGCTATTTTTAGCTTTAAGTTAAGCATGTCCGGATTGATGGTATAAAGGAGCAACCATATTCCGAGAGCCAGAATGAGTCCAAATATTGAGTTGGTTATTTTTGATTTGGCTTCTTCTTTGGAAAAAACACTATCCCCCCCCATATACTGGATTCCCCCGATTACTATCATAATGACAGCCAAGATGCTCGCTATAGTGATTCCAAGTTTGAAAAAATTATTAAGGTAATCCCCGAAACTGGCTTCTCCCAAAGGAACAACCTCCAGTTTGCTGCCACCAGGGCCGAGAGGAAGAGGGGTAAGTAGGGTATAACCGGTCGGCTCAGCGGAAAAAGATACCCCGGGCAGGATAAAAAAAGAAAGAACAAAGAACATTACAAAAAAATAAGAAAGTATTTTTTTGTCGAGTATGGTATTTATGCCCCGTGTTTTCATTGTTGATTTTAAATCGTCAGTCGTTAGCTACTATTACCTTCCGAATTGTATTCCCAGCTCTTTTCTTGCCATTTGTAAAAAACGGGAAGGATGTTTAATATTCAGGGAAACCTCCGAGAGCCCGCTCCCCTGGTCTCCTACGCGCAGAACAATCGAGTTCCCCCCCGACGATTCCACGTGGGCACCGTTTAAGACCCAATTGTAGGATAGGGAGGAAAGCCCTCCCGCGGACGTAAAGTAATATGGTTCGGCTACGATTTCCACTTCTTCTCTTCTCAATGGGAAGAGGTCTTTCAAAGCGTTTTCGTAGATAATACCTCCTAATGGTTTGTTTTCATAAAAAATAATTTCAGGACTGACTGCTTGGAGATAAACCGTATTCTCCGCCACAAGACCGCTTTCTTTTACTGATGATGCGCTCACTTTAATAGTCGCGTCCTCCGAGATATAACCCAAATTAAAATCAGCGGAATTTTTTGCGTACCCGGAATTTTCAAGTATCGGGATATCGTCCCTTTCCCATTTGTAGACCAATTCCCCGGATTTAATTGGCAAACCTGACTTCGTTTTCATGGAAGGCATCGCTACAGCCCTTATGGAGGACATTCTGACCGGTAGGGGCTTACCGCGATAGAATGGAGGAGAATAAGAATCGGTTGTTTGCCACAGAATGTCCACTTCTGCCGGACTGAGAGTAATGTTTTTTTCGAACCTGCCTATTCCGGGGCCATCCACTGTGACCTTGACGACAGTTGGTTTCCCGACCGCCCCTGTTTTGAAGGTGAATTCTTTACCACCAGTGTCGTCTTTCATTAATTTGCCGTCTAGGGACCAGGAGATTCTTGCCCTGTCCAAGTCCCCGCTGTAACTGGTCAGCCTCACGAGTACATTTTCATTGGATTTCGGGAAGGAAGGTTCTATTTCAATAAGAACTGACGCTGTTCCGATCTCTCCTATTTCCTGTGAGAGGGCCAGGTTTGCCCCTACCGGCGGAAAGAAAAACGCCTCCACAAGCAAGATTAGAAATAGGAAGAGGGGGGAAATTTTGGCGGTTGATTTTTTAAAAAACATGTTATACTTTTTTATATCTCGCTACTTTCTTTGCCATCTCGCTGTTTTCTATGGCTCTAATCGCGATAAGGTTTACTGTTCCAGCCGGCAGAAGGTTCACGAAGGGAATTACTTCAATTATAAACGAAATGAGGAAACTCGCCAGTTTGCGTTCACTTAATTTGACCCCATTCCAGAATAGGTAAAGAGCGACTATTCCCTGCACAACGATTCCGGTGATTACTGCGACAAAAAAAAGAATGACGCTCAGGTCGGCAACGATTCCGACTAAATCATTGAGAAATACCCCAAAGAGCACCATGTAAAAACCAACCCCAGTCATCTTTTTGGCGGGAGGACCCTCTTTTTTTTGGCTGTTTCTATTCGTTTCCGCTTTTTGTGTGGACTCCTCTTGTTCGTTGGCCATGAATTTATTTGCCCGCGTTGATTGAACCAATCGCTATATGTTGTATATCGCGCCCTTACTTCCCCTCGGCGGTCTTAAGCTCCTGTTTTGCCTTTCTTATTGCCAGAACCTGGGAGGGGTCGGACGTGATTATCTGGTCTTCGGTGTAAGAAGCAATTGTTTTTATGGCCACGTGTTTCAGTCCGGCGAAGAAAATTCCCTCTCCTACCTGCGACTCCAGAAGCAGGAACTTTTCCTCGTCGGTGAGATTGAATGTTTTTTGGACAACGTCGATTGAAGAAGGAGATTGTTTCAAAAGAAGCTGAAGCGACGAGTTGGTTATAATGGGCAGTCCATATGGAGAGTTCAGAAAATCGCCGACATCCTGGGTGATTGTGGCCAGCCCGAGATAATATTTACGTCCGCGTTTAGCTATGGAGAAAAGGAAAGAAGCCGTGTCAGCGGACTTCATCATCCACCAGGCCTCATCCACCACCAGGAGGCGTTTTTTGAGGACTTTCCGGACGGCGTTCCAGATGTAATGCATGACGATATACATGGCTACGGGCTTCAACTCGTCTTCCATGTCGCGCACCGAAAACACAACGAATTTTTTATTTATGTCCACATTGGTCGGCTGGTTTATGAATCCTGACCATGTTCCTTTTGTGTACTTGGCGAGTTTTTGCATGAGGGATTCGCTCCCCTCCATTCCTCCCAAGACCATTTCAAAATCGGAAAGGAGAGGTGGCTCAATATTCGCAAAACTGGAATCAGGAGTTATGTCTTTGAGAGCGTAAGTTTCGCTGATTGCCCTATCCACCATGGAATCTTCTTCGGGAGTAAGCCCTCCCATCATTATCCGGAAGAGGCCGACCAAGTTCACTATGTTTGAGCGCAAAACGTCCGCCGGAGACTCGTCTTCTCTCGGTATAGGCAGGTCGAACGGATTTATATGATGCTCGGAGGTTAGAGAAATATTGAAGTATCTTCCCCCGGTCGCTTCGGTCATTTTTTCGTTTTCACGCTCCGGGGGTATGACGATAACGTCGGTGTGAAACATAAGGGTGCGGGGAATATCCAGCG
>CAYHZS010000020.1:6125-13410 GCA_964361185.1 uncultured Candidatus Saccharibacteria bacterium | reverse complement strand
TTGGCATTTGCTGGTTTTTGTTTTGGGTTCCGCCCTAATATGTGTTTACGTTTTCTTTCGTCTGGCGGCGCCGGATAGCGGAGCGGGGCTCGCGGGCGTGATTGTCATGCCCGCAGTAATACTTGTCTATATTATTGCTTTCGGAATTCTTTGCGCCATTTCTCTTGCTGTTTGTCTGTTGGTGGTATATCTCCGCAGGCGGGAGGTTAAATAAAAAACTCCGCCTTTCGCGGAGTTTTTTATTTCGTAGCCCTTATTTCGTTGTGACCGAAAACTCGGAAGTGGATTGAATATTTCCCGCGTTGTCCTTCGATTGCGCCACGAAATAATATTTCGTAGAAGTAGCAAGATTAGGAACAATGGCTATATGGTTTAAGGTCAGCGCTTCCGATTGCACGAAACTTGTCGTGGTTACTCCGGTATTTACCGGAATCGTGGCCGAATAGAACACTTTGGACGTGGCCGGCTCGTTCGTTATCCATCCTACGACGACAGTGCCTCCACCCGTCATTGTCGCGACATTGCTTATTGTCGGCGCGGTTGTGTCATTCGTAGTGTCCGGAGTTTTGGTGGTGAGGGAGAATTCAATTGATTGCGTGACATTACCCGCCTTGTCTTCCGCACGGATTACTGCGTAATACACAGTATTTGCCGCAAGTCCTCGGATTGTCGCACTGTTCTCGTACCTGTTTTCTTTATTTTGTTTGAAAAATCCATTCTTGAATCCTTCACTTACGCGTAAGGTTGAAGTGCTGTTTACATTCACTCCCGCCATGGTGCTAAAGAATACGGTGCCCTTCGTCATCTCATTTGTCGTCCAGCTGATTGTGGTGTCCGTAAAACGCGGAGTGCCCACAATGTTTGAAATTAACGGCGCTATCGTATCGGCTAATGGAGGAGTAGACGACGCGTTACCGCTGAATTTCTTGGAAATTCCAAACGGCAAACTGCAAGCTTGTCCCGCCGTCAGGGCAGAATTCTTCTTTATCCAGCCGAAGGAAATCAAATGTCCGAAAGCCCGCAGACACTCTTTATTTCCTTTTTCCTGCTTTTGATCTTCTTTTCTTTTTTCTTTTTCTTCCTTTTTCTGAACGTCTGCCTTGGTTCCGCCGTCTTCTAAGGTCACTCTCGTGCCATACGAATTTCCCCGTTCTTTTTCGCTATTATTATCCTTGGCAAGTACAGCCGAAAGAGGCGATGCCAAAAGGAACGCTACAAGAAACAAAGGAAACATCTTTTTTAAAGTCATGTTATTGTTCATAATGCTATATTTACTGTTAATTGATAGAATTTTAAGCGCGGTCGATTCCGGGCTTCTGGATGGGGTAACGTACGGCAAGCCCAATTCTTTCAGTCCGCAGGTGTCGTTCTTTAGAACATTTATGTAAGGATAAGGCCAATCAACCGTTAACCGCTATGGGTATTAATGATAAAAAGAGACAATTTGCCGAAATATATGAACGGGAGGCGGACGGGCTTTTCAGGTTTTGTTTATTGCGTACCTCAAATCGCGAACAGGCCCGCGATATTGTGCAGGATGCTTTTACTCGGCTTTGGCAGGCGCTTCTTGACGATAGGTCTATTACGCACGAGAGAGCTTTCCTGTACGCGATAACCCGCAACTTGATAATTGACTGGTACAGGAAAGCGAAAAGTGAATCGCTGGACGCGCTTACGGAATGGGGAGACGACGGGGAAGAGACGAAGGAATTCCCCGATACGAAAGCGGAGGGCCGAATGATATTTTCTGCCGAAGCGCGCGAGATGCTGGAGGCCATAAAAGAACTTGAGCCGATGTACCGCGAAGCCGTTTATTTGCGTCTTGTGGAAGAAATGCTTCCGCAGGAGATCGGTGAATTGCTTGATTTAAACGCGAATGTGGTCTCGGTACGGGTGAACAGGGGAATTGAGCAGTTGCGCTCCCGTTTTAAATTAAACTAAATATATGAAACCAGAAAATTTTAAAAAAGGAATAGAAGAGTTACGCCGGGCCGGTCTTACCAAGAGCGAAAAGGGGATTATACTTCAAAAAATAATGGAGACGCCAATCGTGACGCCCGTCCCGCAAGCATCTTTCTTCAGCTTAGTGCGAGAAGTTTTTGCCGGCTACTCGCGTCTTTCGTATGCCTTTGTCGCGGTGCTTATCTTTCTCTTTTCAGGAAGTTCGGTTATGTATGCCGCCGAAAGAGCCGTTCCCGGAGATATTCTCTACAGAGTGAAGACGGATGTAACCGAACCGCTCCGCGACAGACTTATCAAAAAACCGGAAGCCCGGGCGGAGTGGGAAATAGCCAAAGCCGTACGTCGGCTCGAGGAAGCGGAGACGCTTGCCCGTGAAAAAAAATTGGATGAACCGCGCCGGGCAAAGCTGGAGCGGGATTTTGAAAAACATGCCGACAGAGCGGAAGCGGCCATCGGGGAAATTGAAGAAACCAAACCCGTCGCGACCGGAACGGAAATTGTAACCGGCAGAATCAAGAGAAAGTTTGATTCCGAGGCGTCTTCCCATAAAAAAATACTTGAAAATATCGGAGGCAGAAAGGATATTTCCGAAAGGGAAAAGAAAGAAATAGAGTCCATGAAGAAGGCCATCGACCGCAAGGTCCAAGGCGAGCGGAATCGCGCTAAAGACCGGTCACAATCTGGCGCAAAATACTAATGTAATTGCAGTAGAATATAAAATATGAAAACGTATGCATCGGTAATTATCATTGCGCTCGCGGCCGTTTCTGGCGGTATATATTTTTATAAAACCGGCACCGAAAATGTCGGGGGAGTTTTTTGCACCATGGAGGCGAAAATCTGCCCGGACGGAAGCGCCGTCGGGCGCACCGGCCCGAAGTGTGAATTTGCGGAATGCCCACGGGGAGTTACATACAAAAATACGGAGTACGGTTTAAGCGTCGTCCTGCCCTTAAGCTGGCAGGGGTATACGGTTTCAATCGATAAATGGAAGGGCAATGCCTCGGGCGACCAGTTGGGGGACGTGGCTGTGGCCGACGGCCCGGTTGTTTCCATACACAATCCAAAATGGACGGGGGGCAACACCTACCAGGATGTTCCGATTATGATTTTTACGATTTCGGAATGGAATAATCTGCAGACGGGCAAGTTTCATATCGGCGCGGAGCCGGTTAATCCAAGCGAACTCGCCCGGAACAGTAAATATGTTTTCGCGCTTCCCGTGCGCTACAACTACGGGTATCCCGAGGGGTTTCAAGAGGTTGAGCAAATTATTGCCGGCAAGTCCGTGACCGCGTTTGAGCCGAACGGCTCTTCCGGTACTGTCAGCCCCGGCGCGCTTAGGGCTGTGCTCGGACAGAAGGTAAGCGGCCTTAATGTTACGCTCACGCCCCTTGAAGTGACGGAAGACAGCCGCTGTCCGGCGGGGGTGCAGTGCGTTTGGGCGGGGACGGTCAAGGTGCGGACAAAAATAGAAAGCGGGCTGGGCGAGAGCACGATGATTCTTGAGCTAGGCAAGCCCATCACAACTGAAGCGGAAGAAATAACGCTGAAAGAAGCAACCCCGGAACCGGAAGCCGGCGTAAAGATAAACAACGGCGATTACGCATTCCAATTTGAAGTAAGAAAGCGTAAAAGCGTTATTTTGCCGATTACTTCGGGCGTCCGCGGGACTGTTTTGCTCGGACCGACATGCCCCGTGATGCGCGACCCGCCTGACCCCAAGTGCGCCGACAAGCCGTACGCGACGACAATAACCGTGCGCCGCGAGGGTTCCGGCTCCGTATTCGCGACAGGGAAGTCGAACGATAAAGGAGTGTTTGAATTTTCGCTCCCTCCCGGTTCGTATGTTTTTTCCGCGGAAGGCGGGAAAATGCTTCCGCGCTGTAATGAAACGAAGGCTACTGTTTCATTGGGTGAATATTCTGATGTGGCTATTTCCTGTGATACGGGGATTAGGTAACACTATTGGCTATGCGTCGTTTAGTCTTTCCAGAATATGATTATGAGTAAATTAAAAATTTTTCTTTGGCATTTGCTGGTTTTTGTTTTGGGTTCCGCCCTAATATGCGCTTACGTGTTCTTCCGTCTAACGGCGCAGGATGGCGGAGCTGGGCTCGCGGGCGTGATTGTCATGCCCGCGGTAATACTTGCCTATATTATTGTTTTCGGAATTCTTTGCGCTGTATCTCTTACCATTTGGCTTTTGGTGGTATATTTCCGCGGGAAAAAAGCTACATAAAAAACGCGTTCCCTTGTGGGAGAACGCGGTGAGAATAGCGATGGTTCGTCTATCGATTCTGCCTAGCTTGGGCGAGCTTGGCGATTTCCTCATTCGAAACATTCCAGTCGGCAAATTCACGGGGGGAGATGACGCCGTGTGTTGGGTCACCGAGGAGAGCAACCCCGACGAAAAGAGTGGAGGGAACGACCCCACCGTGGCCGTCATCGAGTCCGAGATTGGAAGTGATGACGTAGATGACTGTTTCATCAGACTTTCTGCCGTCACATACCATTTTCGCCAGAGCTTCCTTGTTGGGCCAGCCTTTGAGGGGGCCCAGCATTATCGTGCGGTACCATTCCGGATGCCCGAACCAGCGAACTGAATCAGGTTTTGTCATGAGCGGGAAGGCAAACTGCATGTTCCTTCTCTTGAAGCCCTCATTTCCTGTTTCCCCGAACCACTGCACAACGATTTCTTCCTGTCCTTCAAACTCGGGTGGGCGTTTGGGATATCCGAATCCGCGAGGCTGAAGACGAATGGTTGGGACTTCGACTTGGTTTGCGCAAACTGGATGTTCCGTCGGGAGATTATCCCAGTCAATATCTTGCACTCGGGTTTGCATGTCTCGTCTCCTGTTTCAGGTGTTGATCGAAGAACCTGGCCTAAACCTATAATTTGGATGAGTGGAAGTCAACATAGAAGCTATCTTTGACTTTTACCGTTGATAGGGTTAGTTTTAAGATTAGTTTTGGGTTCTTCTTTTGTAAAAACACACCGTCACCCACCCCTCAAGGAGGATTCTATGACGACACTATCACTTGTCCGCAAGTCTGTGCCAATGCTCCAAGGTATTCGGCTTTTGAACCGTGGCAAGGTGCGTGACACCTATGACCTCGGCAATGGCCTCCTGCTTTCAGTCGCTACGGACGCAGTCAGCATTTTCGATTTCGTCCTAAATGCGCTCGTTCCCGACAAGGGAATGGTGCTTACGGCTATGACGCACTTCTGGATGACTCTGCTCGAGAAGCACGGTGTTTGCAAAACACATCTCGTTGCCGCCGGATTCGCGATAGACGAGTATCTGCCGGGAGCGCTCCGCGGAAACGCGGACCTTCAAAGCAGGGCTCTGGTCGTCAAGGCCCTCAAGATGGTGCCAGTGGAATTTGTCGCCCGAGGATATCTGACTGGTTCCGTGCTCAAGGAGTACCAAACGACAGGCAAGATTTTCGGACTCGACATGCCAACAGGGCTTCAGGATGGCGACGAATTACCGTTTGTATTAGATACGCCGACGACCAAGGCGACGGAAGGGCACGACCTGCCGATGGACCGCGACCAAGTACGCGCAAAGTATCCGGAAGAAACGGAGACCCTGCTCAGGGTTTATGGTTTCGTACGTGACTTCGCTAGGGATAGAGGCATTATCTTTGCCGACACCAAACTCGAATTCGGGCGGGACGTGGACGGAAATCTGGTCTTGGGCGACGAGGTTGCGACGCCAGACTCCAGCCGTTTCTGGGGCGTGTCCGTGTGGGAAGCGGGAAGGAGCGCCGAAAAACGCAAAGCCCCACCGCCCTATGATAAACAGCTAGTACGCAACGAGGGAATTAAAGCGGGAATCAACAAGCTGGACCCGTCCAATCCCAAAGATGTGGAAATGGCGCAAAAGATGGTTATTCCCGAAAATCTCATTGCTACCACGACTGATGTGTATCACTACGTCTTCTGGTTGCTTTCGGGAACGAGAGTGAGCGCCTACGTGGGTTCCCTCGGGGTTTCGCTTGAAGTGCTGAAGCGGAAGCTGGCGATTGTTCTCGGTAGCGAAAGCGACTTTCCGCGGGCAACGACGGCAATCACCATCGCCAGGCAGTATCAGGGTAACAAATACCTCTCAAGGGTGGATGTCCATATCCTGAGTTGTCATCGCAATCCGCTAGAGCTGGTGGAATTCGCGAAGTGCGGATGTCACGGCGCGGATGTCGTGGTTGCCGCCGGAGGAATGGCCTTTGCTTTGCCGGGAGTCCTCGACGCGTTCCTCTACGCGTTCGGCATGAGGATTCCGGTTATTGGTGTCGCTTTGGGTGAACCCGACAGCGTCAATCTGCTTGCTGCGGAACTTTCAATCTCCAAGCTTCCGGGCAATCCGGTTGTGATGAGTGAAAAGACGGGAGTTTACAGCGGTGAAGAGGGTTTTCGGGGGGCTATCGCCCGGGCAACTTTTGGCGAAATGCCGCCGATTGTGCCGAGGTCGAAAAAGGAAGCGAAGTTGCTGGAGTCTTATCCGAAGGCATGACTTCATTGGCTGGGGAATGGGTTTTGGGGCGGGCCGGTGGCTCGCTCCTTTTTTATGTTAAAATAATTAAATGAAGAGAGCGATAATAATTTTTGTCATTCTCGCTGTTGTCACTGTTATTTTTGGAACATCGCCTGTACTTCAGAATGGCTTTAGCTATTCAGCTGAAGCGGTAAACGACTACATAACCGGACACGAAGTTACCGGCGTGATGGCTTTCATTTCTTTTGCCGCCATTTCAGCTATCCTTTCGCCGTTTACCAGCATTCCCACGATACCATTCGCGGTATTTGCCTGGGGAAAAGTTCTCACATTTTTCTTTCTTATCGCGGGATGGCTAGTAGGCGCCATGATTTCATACGCTGTCGGGCGTTACGGACTTCATTTTATTTTCCGCCGATTGTTGCCGATAGGGAAGATTGAAAGCTACAGGCAGAAACTTTCGGAACATTCGGAGCTCATTCTAGTGGTGCTTTTTCGCCTTGCCTTGCCGGCAGAGGTGACGGGACTTGTTCTCGGGAGCTTGCGCTATAATTTTCCGAAATATTTGGCAGCGACCGTCATATCCGAAATACCTTTTGCCGTTGTGGCGGTATACGCGGGCGGAGCGCTCGCCCTAAACGACCCTTGGAGTCTGGCCTTATGGATTTTAGCCGGAAGCGCCATTTTCGCCTTGGCGGCCGTACTTTTCGCTAAGAGATTACGTTTTGGCGGAGAGAGATAAGCTCCAATCTTAGCCATTATGACCAATCTCCAATGACGAACCGTTCCAAATGGTAGATTCGATATTCTAACATTTTGCAAAA
>CAYHZS010000020.1:0-6025 GCA_964361185.1 uncultured Candidatus Saccharibacteria bacterium | reverse complement strand
CTCCAATGACGAACCGTTCCAAATGGTAGATTCGATATTCTAACATTTTGCAAAAGATTAGAACGTTAATCCGATAGGATATATAATTGTATAATTACTATAATTAATAATCGAATCAAATGACAGCCAACTATAGAAAAATAGAAAGAGTGGTCAAGGGGTTCGCCAACCATCGCAGAGTTCAGATTATGGACTTGTTGAAAAAAGAGCCCGAACTTTCTGTTGAAAATATTTCAGAAAAACTTAATATTGGGTATGAAAACGCATCTGACCACATACGCAAGCTCGCTATTGTCGGACTCGTGATGAAGCGTAATCAAGGAAGAAGGGTTCTTCATAAGCTCACGCCACGCGCTGTGGACATTCTAATATTTTGCAAAAAACTGCAATAACAAGAAAATTTACATATGAAAACAATTTTGGTTGATGCCGTATATGCGTTTGTATCAGACAAAGGAGAAATATATCAGCCCTTGTTTGAATTGCTTGAAAAGTATCCGAACAGAAAAATTCTTTTGACTGGAGGAAACGACGAGCAAGTAGAAAAGTGGAGGTTGAAACAAATGCCGTATGAATTTTTTACCTTAAAACACAATCCCGAAAAAACAGACCCCAAGTACTATGAGACAATGCTCGAGCATTTCGGGTTGAGGCCAGAGGAGGTAATGTATTTTGAGCATAATATGGAAGCGGTAAAAAGCGCAGAGTCTACGGGTATCGTCACGCATTTTTATGACCAAGACAAAAAAGATTTGGAAGGCCTGAAAAGTTTTTTAGACAAGAATTTATGATACTTCGACATTCAAACATTTTGCCTGACTACCGCAGGCAGGCAAAAAACTAGAATGTTGGAGCAATCGCAATGAGCATTGGAAATAACGAGTGGGTGAGCAGTTTGACGCACTTTCTGGGCGCGCTTTTTTCAGTTGCCGGCCTGGTGCTTCTCGTGATTTTTTCTGCCATGTACGGAAGCGTTGGGAAGACTATTGGCTTTTCCATTTTTGGTGCGGGGCTCATACTCCTCTATCTTTCAAGCGCGGTGTACCACATTATTTCGAGAAAACATCGCGCCAAAGCGATTTTCAAAAAAATAGACCATGCGATGATTTACGTACTCATAGTGAGCACTTACACTCCGCTTATGCTTGCCATTCCAGAGCGCGGGTTGGGTTGGGCAATGTTTGGAATAGTGTGGGGGCTTGCTTTGGTCGGCATCTTGCACAAGATATTTCAAAAAACAGAAGGCAATATTATTTCGTCAGCCCTGTTTATATTTATGGGCTGGATTTCCGTCTTTATGATTCCGACATTACTCAACTCCATTCCGGCAATCGGAATTTGGTGGCTTGCCATAGGCGGAATTTTTTATACTGCGGGCGCGGTGTTTTTCGCGCTTGAAAAAAAATTCCCCAGAGAGGGGCATTTCGGCATGCACGAAATTTTCCATCTTTTTGTCATGGCGGGGAGCTTTTCCCACTTTTGGTTTATGTTCAGATACGTTTTGTATATATAGGGAGATAACCGAACTTTAGGTGTATAATCCTAAAATGTCGTGGCAAGATGCAATTTTATCGGTTGGTCAGTGGGTTTTTCTAATTGCCTTATTTCCATCCATTCTAAGCGACGATAAACCGGCTTTGTGGACCAGCATTATGACGGGATCTATTCTTGCTGTTTTTGCCGTAGTTTATTTTTCCCTTTCGCTTTGGGCTTCCGCCATTTCTGTAAGCATAGTAAGCATGGGATGGTTTACCATGGCTATTCAGAAATATCTGAAAGACAAAAAATAGCACACACCTGGCGTATTAAATATTCATATTACGAATCAGATATTAGACTGCTTCACACGGTTGACATATGTGTTTTTCCGTTATATCTTGCTCCACAGTAGCGCTTCTTTGTCAATATGTAACCCTTTCCTCATTAGGAGGATACCTTGTTACCAAATCAGCTTAAGTCATTGACTCGCAAGGTAAAGGAAACCCTTGAGTCAGGCAAGGTTGTCGCGGTGATAGGGTGGAGAAATAATCATCATACTCCATTTACCCGCGGCTTGCCGGATAGGAAGGTCAGGTTTTATACCAACGAAAAGCCGCCAAAGAAAATCGGCAGCTCAACGGGCCTCATTCTTTGCGCCAAGTATGTGTGTCATGCGACAACAGACAGGATAAAGAACAAAGACAACCACGACCTCTTTTATCCAATACTTCTCGAGTATCGGATTATTAAGGAGACACTGAAAGCCTGCCAAGACCTGATGGTTCTCCGGCCGTGCGCTCCTTTTGCGGGTGCCTCAAGCGGGGTACCGAAAGAGACTGTACAGGGCGGAGGACCACCCCTTCAAGCGGTAGATTCCAAAGATTCTGGAGTTCCCGAATCTGCCGATGATGAAGCTTTGGATTTTGCCACGAGACCAAGGAGGAAATGCGAAATGAGCCAGATGGACAAGTTTGTCAAGAGTTTTCTTTCGGCCGCGGCCAAGGACAAGAATGGCTGTGTCGGAAGGAATATCCTGTCCGATATGCGCGCAGCTCTCGGTATTAAGGAAAGCGCGCCCAAGCTCGTGAAGACAGGATGGATTCTACCTGAAGTAAGGAAAGGCAAGTCGAAGGTAGGATGCTACAAGGCCGGCCCGAAGATGCTTGAAGCGGGCCGAGACGAGAAGTTCGAACCGGAAGATCCGGTGGAGCGGGCGAAGCACCTCATCTCCCAAGAGCCGGATTTGCTCACTGAGAAAACCGACCTCACCGTCCGTCTTGAGCAGGTGGAACAAAGGCTTTCCAGAATCGAGAAAGCCAAGGGTCTGCTTGGCCAACTCGAAGATCTGATGAAGCCGAAAGTGTAGCGGTTAACGCGGTAATCCGCGTCGGCAAATTGCCCGCCCCGTATGTCTGGGGCGGATTTTTTTGTATAATTTTAGTATAATTTATTACAGCCACTATGAATAAAAATTACTTTCCTCATTTCTTACTCGGGGTTTACATAGCTGAATTTATTATTGCCGGAATCAAACCGTATTCGCGCGATGTTTGGTATGCGGAAAATGGCCCGATATTCATTCTGGTCGCCCTGATTGTTTTTCTCTATATCAAAGGCGTGCGTTTTTCCAATACCGCCTACGCGCTCATGTTTGTCCTGCCTTTTTTGCACACGATAGGCGGGCACTTTACTTTCGAACGCACGCCCTTTGATTGGTTTAATAATTTTTTTGGTTTTGAGAGGAATATGTTTGACCGCGTCGCGCACTTTACTGTGGGCTTTTACGCACTTCCTACTATAGAATATCTTGTCGGAAGAGGGTTGGTCGCCAAAAAATGGATTGCCGTAACCTATTCCATTTTTGCCGTAGCCTTCATTGCGGTATTTTACGAATGGATTGAATGGTGGTTCGCGGAGATTTGGGGAGGGGATTCAGGAGCGGCGTTTTTAGGTTCGCAGGGCGATATCTGGGATGCTCAGAAAGATATGCTTATGGATGTGTCGGGGGCGGTTTTTGTTGCCGTGTGGTATTCGGTTTATAATAAAAAAGAAATATAGCCAAGAGCCGATTATCTGCGCTAAAATTCAAGAATGTCATATACAACAAATATCCTTAAGGAAACGGCGGAAAACAGAAATTTTAGAAAGGTACTTTTTACTGGTGCCAAAAGCCAACTTGTGGTGATGGATATTCCTCCGGGAGGGGAAATCGGGGAGGAAACGCACAAGCACGTTGACCAGACTTTGTTTTTCATGAGCGGAACGGGAAAAGCCGTTTTAGACGGGAAAGAGAGTATTATTGAGGAGGGAAGTGTTGTGATGGTGACTCCCGGCACGAAACATAATTTTGTTAATACCGGCACGGAGCCACTAAAAGTTTACACAGTTTATTCCCCGCCAAATCATATAGACGGACGAATACATTCCACGAAAGCCGAAGCGGATAATGATGGCGAAGATGAAGCATTTGGGGAAAAGATTTGATATAATCATAGGCATAATTATTAATCAGCGGATAAATTTATGGCCAAAGGAGAAACTCATAGGAAAGAGAAGAAAAAGCCGAAGAAAAATAAAAAGTAGAAAGCGGAAAGAGAAAGGTAAAAAGAGTAAAACAGTCCCTCGCATGCAATGCGCATAGAGGGCTGTTTTTGAGTTATTCACAGGAGTTGTTTGACTATATACCCCTAGGGGGTATATACTGCGCTTATGTCTAAAATGAAGAAAAAAGTTCTCCGCCGGCTTAAGATAATTGAGGGGCAGGTAAGGGGTTTAGCCGAAATGGTGGAGAGCGACAAATATTGCATTGATGTCATTACCCAGACTTCGGCCGTAAAACAGGCGCTTTCGGGCGTGGAAGACGAGCTTATGGAAGCCCATTTAGGTTCTTGCGTGGTGCACCAGATAAAAAAAGGACAGGAAAAGAAAGCGGTCGGGGAAATACTTAAGGTGTATCATCTGAAACGCAAATAATTTCAAATTATAAATTTCAAATTTTCAAATAATGACCCAATGAATTAATTTTTTTGAAATGATCAATAATACTTACAAAATAAAAGGAATGCATTGCGCTAGTTGCGCGGTGATTATTGAAAAAGCTCTTAAAAAAGAAAGCGGGGTAGTTTCCGCGGAGGTAAATTACGGGACGGAGTCGGCAAAAATTTCATACGATAAAGAAAAAACAAACATTGCCAATCTGTCCGAAAAAATAAAGCCATTCGGTTACTCATTTATTATGCCGGAGAGCCGGACTGCCAAAGAAATGGGGATGAGCGAAGACGAGCACGCGGCGCATCTCGGCCTCAGTCAATCAAAGGAAGAAAAACTGGCCGAGCTTTCCGATATGAAATGGAAAGTCTTTTCGGCTTTGCCCCTTGCTCTTATTAGCGCTGTCATCTTAGGGTGGGATATCTTGGCGCAGTTTAAAGCGGTGCTACCACCTTCGTTTTTTTGGGCGGGAATTTTCCGGTATCTGCTCCCGGTAATGGCTACGTATACGCTTTTCGTGGTCGGCAAGCCATATCTTTTGGGGTTTTACCGATTTTTGCGCTACGGCAAGGCCAATATGGACACGCTTATCGGCATCGGCACAAGCGCGGCTTTTGTGTACAGTTTGGCCATCCTCATTTTCGGGGAAGTGCTGAAGACTTACATAAACATCAATCAATCATATTTTGATGTAACGATTATCGTTATTTCTTTCATCGCGCTCGGCAAATATTTGGAAACAAAATCAAAACTGAAAACCGGAGACGCCATAGAAAAACTTCTGAATTTGCAGGCCAAGACGGCGCTTGTGATTCGAGGTGGGGAAGAAACAGAAATTCCAATCAGTGAAGTCGTTCATGGCGATTTAATTATTGTAAAGCCGGCGGGAAAAATTCCGGTTGACGGCGTAATTACGGAAGGTCAGTCCTTCGTGGACGAATCAATGATTTCTGGCGAACCGATGCCGGTAGAAAAAAATATCGGCGACACCGTGGTCGCGGGCACAATCAATACAAGCGGTTCGTTTACGTTCAAGGCGACAAAGGTTGGCTCTGAAACAATGCTCGCGCATATCGTTAAGATGGTTGAGGAAGCACAGGGGTCAAAAGCGCCGATTCAGGCGCTGGCCGATAAAATCTCAGGAGTGTTTGTGCCGATTGTTTTGGTCATCGCTTTTCTCTCGCTTGGACTTTGGCTTTTAGTCGGTTCGCAATATTTGGGGTTCGCGACCGCTCTTTCATTCGGGCTGGTTTCATTTGTCGGTGTTTTGGTCATTGCTTGTCCGTGCGCGCTAGGACTTGCCACGCCGACGGCGATTATTGTCGGCGTAGGGAAAGGAGCGGGGAACGGAATACTAGTCAAAGACGCGGCTACGCTCGAAAAACTACATAAGGTAAACGTGGTGGTGGTGGATAAAACAGGAACATTAACCAAAGGAAGGCCGGAACTTATTTCGGTAAAAAATTTTTCGGATAAAAAAGATAGCGAACTGATTTCAATTCTGGCCTCGCTTGAAAATAAATCGGAACATCCTATTGCGCATGCGATCATAAACTAT
>CAYHZS010000019.1:0-14440 GCA_964361185.1 uncultured Candidatus Saccharibacteria bacterium | reverse complement strand
ACCGCTTACCTCCTCATTGCAAATGAGGCGCTCTACCAGATGAGCTAAAGGCCCATATTCTTAAAACATATAACTTGTAACTTATAACGCCGGGGAACTCATTTAAAAAGTTACAAGCTCTACGTTACAAGTTTTACGGCTTAAGTGCAAGTGATATAACGTGATCCAGAAACTCAGACATTTTCGCACCAGCGGAATTCAAAGCCATCGGAACTAAAGAGGTAGCCGTAAGGCCAGGCAGGGTATTTATTTCCAAAAAATAAATACCGCGTGGTGAAATAATAAAATCGGAACGTGAATAGTGCCTGGCTCCGATTGCTTCATGCGCCAATACCGTAAGTCTTTCAAGTTCCTTTTTTTCTTCATCGCTGAACCGGCCGGGGCAATGCAAGGGCGTATTACCGCTATATTTTTCTTCGTATCCCCAAACATGATTTTTATTTTTTCTCTCAATCTCAATGGGCATAAGGGTGTAATACTTGCGTCCACGAAACCCCTCCACCACTCCAACCGTGGCTTCTCTTCCGAGTATATGCTGTTCCAGAATAATTTCATCGGCATAATCAAACGCTTCTTTAATCCCCTCCCACAATTCTTCTGAAGTTTGAGCGAAAGATATTCCTAAAGAAGAACCTCCTGCCGGCGGTTTAATGACCACGGGCATAAACACGGCTCTGAACAAATCGAGAGGATTGGTTGTTTCGTATTCTTCTCTGGTAATAAAACGCTGGTATGGAATCTTAATCCCTGCCTTTTTCACGGCTTCTTTTGCTAACGTCTTATTCATTCCTACTGCTGAAGCTATTATTTGGGAACCTGTGTATGGAATTTTGTGCGCTTCCAGAGTTTGCTGAACCTTGCCGTCTTCTCCGTACTCTCCATGAAGCGCGTTCCAAACTACATCAACCATTTGAGCTATTTCGTCAGGCTGTCGAACCTCTCCCCGAGTGTGCCATGCTCCATCCTTTCCGACAAAAATATCAATCGGCACGTACTTTTCTTTGGGTAAATTTAGAATGACATAAGCTCCTGTTTTTAAGGAAACATCATATTCCCCTCCCATCCCCCCGCGTAGTACGCCAACCCGTATTTTGGACATAAATCTAGTATAGCAAAACTCTAAACATTAGAGTATTTTATCTCGAATTTCCCTATGATATTTTATGGCAAACCTGTGAGCCTCGCTGTTTGAAAGCAATATTTCGCGCTCGTATTTGCGCGCGATTTTGGCCTCACCCAAAATCGCTCGGGGTTTATGAAATTCATTCTTAACCACCGAAACGACAGGCACGGATATACCTATTTCTTTTAGCACTTTTCCCGCCCTATTTTTCTGATTTGCTCCGCCATCCACCACCACCAAGTTCGGCATCTGCCATTCCAAATGATTGAACCTGCGTCTCAATACTTCCTCCAATGAACTCAAGTCATCAGCCTCTCTTGCCATCCTCAATTTAAACTTCCTGTATTCATTCTTATTTGCTTCGCCGTTTTCAATCACAGTCATGACTGCCACGCTATTTTTGCCCGACAAATGCGCCGCGTCATATGCTTCAATCCTAAACGTCTCATCTACGCTACCGCGCGCTACTTCCCTTTTCATGAGCGCCACGTCCTGAATATGTGTCAGCGCAAAAAGCATTCTCTTAATTTCGCCCGCCCTTTCAAACATATGGGCTTTTACCACCACTCTCATTTCCCTTTCAAGATTTTTTATTACCGTTTTAGTCTTGCCTTCAAAAAATAATTTCAAATTCCGTATTTGTTTCCGGTAATCTTCTTTTGAAATTTCACCTGAACACACGCCGGGACACAGGCCAATCTGACGGTTAAAACATGGTTGCATTAATGTCCGACCTTTTTGAATTCCCAAGGTCGGACCTTGGGGCGCGGGCGTGCACTTATCTCTAAACGGAAAAATCTTACGTATTAACTTCATAGCTTCGCGCAATTCCCCGCCTCTGGGAAACGGACCAAAAAAAGCTTTTAGCTGATAGCTTTTAGCTTTTAGGCCGTTTTTTAAATCACGACCACGAACAACAAGAACTCGAGGGAAATCTTCCTTTGTGATAACCACATAATTGAAACTTTTATTGTCTTTTCCGTCTGTATTATATTTAGACTGATGTTTTTTTATTAAATGCGATTCCAAAACCAAAGCTTCAAGAACAGAATTCGTAACCTCAAAGCGGACAGTTTTTGCCTCATTCACCATATTCTCAATATGAAGCCCGCGCGAAAACACGACGTCTTTTGTGAAATAACTCCGCACGCGATCGCGCAGTGAAGTCGCTTTGCCTATATAAAGAATTTTGTTGTTCCGCCCAACAAAAAAATACACACCAGGCATATCGGGTAATTTTAATTTTTGCAAGTCTTTTATAGTCATATGGGGCTTAGCCCTGTACTGAACTTGTTCTAGTACGGGGTTGTGTTTTCGTTGCTTTTATAGTATAGTTTTATTCGGTAACATCGCAAGGTGTAGTTGTTTTTTTGTTGTTTTTCTTGGGGGAACAGAATGCATCGCAACAACCCGATCCGGAAACAATTCTCACAAACGGATTTGTACCCTGTAAACGGGCACAATATCCTTATAACGAGGAGTTCCGGAGAAATCAAGTTTTGCATCGCCGGCGAGGACGGCAGCGGATGCAGCGGTGAAGGGGTGTCTGTACCGGTAAAGAAGCTCAAAGAGATGGTCAATACGGCCAGGGCTTCTGCCAATACATCCCTTACGATTCCGATTCCGGAACAAGTGTTCGGCAGGAGGAAAAGCAAGTCAACAATCAAAGTCTCTTTCACTTGTCGGTATCTTTCGAATCAAGTGGCAAAGGCTGAATCGGGTCGGTAATTCCGGTTTTTCTTGAGACGGCGTCGGAGGGCGCCGTTTTTTCATATGTGCTTTTTCCCCAGAACCTTTTTCAAATAATACCCAGTGTATGATTTCGGATTCCCCGCCACCCCAGTAGTACAGCAAAGCTGACTACGGGGCAGGCATTCTATTATTGTTTTTTACGAAGAACCTTTTTGAGGTAGTGGCCGGTATAGCTTTTGGGATTGTTGGCCACGTTTTCAGGCGTCCCGCGCGCCACGATCTCCCCTCCTTTATCCCCGCCTTCGGGGCCGATGTCTATGACATAATCGCAATTTTTTATAATGTCCATATTGTGTTCAATGAGCATCACGGTATTTCCTTTTTCCACGAGCTTCCGTAAAATCTCAATCAATTTTTTCACGTCCTCGTAATGAAGCCCTATGGTCGGCTCGTCCAACAGATAAATTGTCTTTTCAATATGCGGGCGGTAAAGCTCGGATGAAATCTTTACCCTCTGTGCCTCTCCGCCCGAAAGCGTGGTCGCCGACTGGCCGAGCTCCAGATACCCAAGCCCCACTTCGTTCAAAGTATTCAGGCGGTCGTAAATCGCGGGTATATCTTCAAAAAAAGTAAGTGCTTCTTCCACGGTCATTCTCAATATGTCGTGTATAGTTTTCTTTTTGTATTTAACCTTAAGCGTCTCTTTATCAAAACGCTTGCCCATGCAAACATCGCAGGTCACGTACACGGTCGGCAAAAAGTGCATTTCCACGGCAATTTCGCCGTTCCCCTGGCACGCCTCGCACCGCCCGCCCTTCACGTTGAAAGAAAAGCGCGACGGCGTCCATCCGCGGAATCTGGCTTCTTCGGTGGAAGCGAAAAGTTCACGCACGAATGTCCACGCACCCGTGTAAGTGGCAGGGTTGGAACGGGGCGTTCTGCCTATGGGCGACTGGTCTATCAAAATGGCGCGCGAAAGATATTCCGTGCCCGTAAATTCCGTACAGTTGTATTTCTGCGCCGAACGCTTTTTCCGGTCAAATCTCGCCTGCAGGTTTTTATACAGAATCTCATACATGAAAGACGATTTGCCCGAACCCGATACTCCCGTAATGGCGGAAAACCGCCCGAGCGGAATATCCACGTTCAGATTTTTTATATTGAAAACTTTTCCTCCCCGCACCTTGATGCTTCCGCGCTCATCATCGCGCCTTTTCTTCGGCACGGGAATTTCTTCCTCTCCCCGCAGATACGAAAGCGTGAGCGATTTTGAGTCGTTCTTTTTTGCCGTGAGCAGTTTATCCAGATAATCCGCCACTACGATATGCCCGCCGTGCACGCCCGCTCCGGGGCCTATATCCACGATGTAGTCAGAGGCGTAAATCGTGTCTTCGTCGTGTTCCACCACGATAATGGTATTCCCCAAATCACGGAGTTCGGTAAGCGTTTTTATCAGGCGTTCATTATCCCTCTGATGTAGCCCGATAGTCGGCTCATCCAGCACATAAAGTGCGCCCACAAGCCGTGAACCAAGCTGTGAAGCCAGCCTTATTCTCTGCGCTTCTCCGCCCGAGAGCGTATTGGCCTTCCTGTCCAGCTGTAAATAATCCAAACCGACATTGAGCATAAACTGCAACCTATTCTCAATCTCTTTAATTACGACCTTGGAAATTTCTTTTTCTTTGGCAGTCAGTTTAAGGTGCTCAAAAAACTCCTTGGCGTCTTTAATGGGCATGGATGTTATCTCCACGATATTTCTGCCTCCTTTGTCTTTCGCGCCTCCCAAAAGTACGCTAAGAGCCTCTTTGCGCAGGCGTTTTCCTCCGCATTCCTTGCAGTCGTCCAGAGACCAGAAATGCTCTGTCCCCAAACCATGACATGCCTCGCACGCTCCGTAAGGCGAATTGAAAGAAAAAAGTCTCGGTTCTATTTCGGGAAAAGAAAAGCCGTCATTCGGGCATGAGAATTTGGACGAAAAAAGATATTCTTCACCCGCCTTAATTTCTTTACTTATATTATTTTTACCACCGGCTTGCGTGTGTTGAGAAATTATGGCGGGCAAGCCCCCAATATTTACCGCGACCAATCCTTCGGATTCGGCAATGGCTTTTTCCACCGCCTCAAAAAGGCGCATTTCAAAGTTTTTGGCGTTGCTCTTGAAATCCGACAGGTTTATTTCATCCACCACCACGTCAATCGTATGTTTGGTGTTTTTATCCAGCACTATCCGCTCACGGAGAGTTTTAATATTGCCGTCCACGCGCACTTTTGTGTATCCCTTGCCGAGCAAATCATAAAGAAGCTGATAGTACTCACCCTTCCTTCCACGGACGAGCGGAGCAAATATTGAAATAGTATCTGTTGTATATTCAACTCCTAAAACTTTCTTTCTTGCCCCGTAGTGAGCGCGCAGCGCTCTACTACTGGGGTTTCGCGCGCCATAAATCTCACGCACCGAATCCAGCACGAGACTCAAAATTTCTTCGTTGGAAAGTTTTTCTATTCTCTCTCCGCAGACAAGGCAGTAGGGCTTGCCCACGCGCGCGTAAAGCACGCGGAGATAATCGTATATCTCGGTAATGGTCGCCACGGTTGAACGCGGATTTCTACCCGCGGATTTCTGGTCAATGGAAATGGCGGGTGAAAGTCCTTCTATTTCGTCCACATCGGGCTTCTGCATCTGGTTCAAAAATTGACGGGCATAGGCGGAAAGCGACTCCACATAACGCCTTTGCCCTTCGGCAAAAATGGTGTCAAAAGCAAGCGAGGATTTCCCCGAACCTGAAAGACCAGTGAACACAATCAATTTATTCCGCGGCATTTCCACGGTAAAGTTTTTGAGGTTGTGGGTACGAGCTCCTTTTACTGTTATTTTTCCTATGTTTTTATTGTCGTCTTTTTTCATATATAAACAGAAATCGCCCCGTGGTTGTCCCATAGGGGTATGCAGGGAAACTATACTCCAAAACTTACTTTAGTCCAAACCTAAAGGAGTCAGTTAAAAATTCTATTCGGGTAACTTCTCGTTTTGTTTCTGTGGAGTCTTCACTGGTGTGTGTTGATTAGCCTGTTTTTCGTTATGGTTATAATTACTATTTTCTATTTGCCTTTCAAGTGTCGTTGGAGAAGAGATAGCTTTATTGAGTATGCTGAAAAAACCCTCCTTGCTGGTAGTTTTATTGTTTTTGGCTTGATTCATATTTTTACATTAACCACCAAAACCGTTCTCTTTCCACCACTGCAACATTTCCTTTGGGTCGACCCCGCAACGCCTCATACATTTTTTTATATTAGACATTGTGCCATCAGGAATTTCTTCATTTCGACATGGTAACTTTATTGTATAATTCCAACCTGTTCTTGCCCATATTTCATCATCCCCGTTACCATTAACAATGGTAAAGTTTTTTGTTTCCAGGAATTTTTTTATTTGCTCGGCTTTTCTTGCCCTAAAAAATTTGGGCATAAGGGCCTAAATAGTTAGGGGGGTATATACAGCCTGAGTAAGCAGTTTCATCTCTCCGTTAAACTTTGAAAAAATAGATGTGATAGAGCCCCACAATGGAGCAATGTAAAACAACATCAAATATCTAAATGGTGGTCTAACGTTCAATGATGGCTCAAGGTGTGGGTGTTTTTGCACAGTATCTAACAATAAAACAGAACTCTTAAAAAGTTTTTTTATAAGCTCTTTTTCTGTTTTTGCCTCTTCTACAAAGCCAAACTCCTTACATATACCCAAATAGCCATCTCCTTTAGTGAGAATGAGATAGTGTATTTCGCCTTTTTTAAGGGTATTTTTCATATGACTTATTATATCAGTTTTGCTTATATTTAGGGGGTTTAACTGATTTTTCTTGTGGATATTTCTTATACTAGTTATAGACCGCCAAAAGTCAATGGGAACACAAATCAAGCCTCATATGTTGCACGGACATGAGTTTTCTTAGTTAAACACATTAATCTCACTCCCAGGTATCACTGCTGTCTCATCCCAGTGCCATAACGCTCCGCGTTAGCTACGGGACTTCGTCCTCCTTTGTGGTAAATTTACCTCTTTTTTAAAACCCTGTCTTTAAGTAATTTAATCTCGTCTCGTAGTAAAGCGGCGGACTCGAAATCCAATTCTTTCACCGCTTCGTTCATTTCTTTTTCTTTCAGCTTAATCAGTTTCTTTGGGTTCTTGGCAAATACGTGTTTATCCAATTCCAGATTGAAATTAACCGCCTTACTGTGTTCGCTTTCCATCTGGTCGGTAATATCGTGAATTTTCTTGATTATTGTCTTAGGCGTAATGCCGTGCTTTTTGTTGTAAGCCACTTGCTTGGCTCTGCGCCTATTGGTCTCACCTATCGCCTTTTTCATAGACTCTGTTTCGCGGTCAGCGTAAAGTATCACCCGTCCGGCGACATTCCTCGCCGCGCGCCCTATTGTCTGGATTAGCGACACTTCGCTACGCAAAAATCCCTCTTTGTCGGCGTCCAAAATCCCAATCAAAGAAACTTCAGGCAAATCCAATCCTTCACGGAGCAGATTCACGCCGACCAGACAGTCAAATTCCCCTTGTCTGAACTTGGTCAGAATTTTAATGCGGTCCAGCGTAATAATATCGCTGTGCAGATATTCCGCCTTTATTCCCTGTTCTTTTAGATATTCGCTCAAATCCTCCGCCATTCTTTTGGTCAGAGTCGTAGCCAGTACGCGGTCGCCTTTCTTCACCGTCTTTTTTGTCTCTTCAATAAAATCCGATATCTGCCCGGCATAGGCATTCTTATCAAGGTTTAACCTTGATATCAAGGTTAAACCTTGATATTCGGAGATCGGACGGACATCAATTTCCGGATCCACCAGCCCTGTCGGGCGGATTATCTGCTCCACCACAGCACATTCGAGAATATGTTTTCCTGTTTTTATTATTTCCCCATTACCTAAGTCTGATTTTTTTGTAATTCCTAAAAGCCGTGAATGTGCTGGGCAAGCTACCCCGCCGCTTGATTCAATTTCATATTCCGAAGGCGTGGCGGAAGTAAAAATCATCTGCCCCACCCGTTCTTCAAATTCGCCGTAGCGTAGCGGGCGGTTGTCTATGGCGCTCGGCAGTCTGAATCCGTGTTCCACGAGTGTTTCCTTGCGCGACTTGTCGCCCGCATACATTCCGCGAAGCTGGGGCAAGGTCACGTGTGATTCGTCTATAATCGTGAGAAAATCAGGACTTCCGTCTTTCTTTCTCGGGAAATACGAAAGTAAGGTATCGGGTGCTTCGCCTGCTTTCCTCCCCGACAAATGCCTAGAGTAGTTTTCAATACCCGAACAATATCCGACTTCGCGAATCATGGCGATATCATAATTAGTCCGACGCTTCAAGCGGTCGGCTTCAAGTAGTTTCCCCTCTTTCCCAAAATATTTCAGGCGCGAGGCAAGCTCGGTTTTAATCAGCTTAATGGCATTTTCCCGCTCTGATTTTTGAGTGATAAAATGCTTGGCGGGAAAGAGAAAAATGTCGTCCATTTCTTCCAAAATACGCGACGACACGGGGTCAATTTTCAAAATCGTATTTACCTTTCCGTTGGTCAAATCCAAACTCCAGCAAATTTTTTCCGAAATCGGCATTATCTCCACGCGGTTGCCGATACTCCTGAAAGTTCCAGGATTTAAATCAGCGTTGGTGCGTTCAAAATGAATGGAAATAAGTTTTCTCATCAAACCTTCCCTTTCCATTTTTTCTCCCTTTTTCAGTATTAAATGTTCCGCTTCATATTCCTTCGGGCTTCCCAAACCGTATATGCAGGAAACCGACGCCACGATTATCACGTCTTTACGGGTTAAAAGCGCCTGCGTAGAAGCGTGCCTTAGGCGGTCTATTTCTTCATTTATCTGCGCGTCCTTCTCTATGTATGTATCAGTCACGGGCATATACGCCTCCGGCTGGTAGTAGTCGTAATAGGAAACGAAATAATGCACGGCATTGTCGGGAAAAAATTCACGGTATTCCTGCGCAAGTTGCGCCGCGAGTGTCTTATTGTGCGCGATTACAAGCGTCGGTTTGCCGATTTGGGCGATAGTATTCGCCATCGTAAAAGTCTTACCTGAACCCGTAACCCCAAGCAGGGTCTGCTTTTCCATTCCTTTTTTGACGCCGGCCACTATTTCTTTAATCGCCTGGGGTTGCGAGCCCGCGGGCTTAAATTTCGATTTTAATTTAAAACTCATTGCAGGTTCACGATAACAGACGAAAGGTAAAAATAAAAGCTTTAAAATAAGATTTTGATTATTGATATTGGTTTTTGTCGTTCGTATTTGACATAATAATCATTTATTGTATTGTGTGTGGAGTTTTGTTTCCAAAGCCATTTTCAAGTTACTTATTGCGGAGGTGGAAATGTTTAAAGCTAAACCTGCATTGAAAAAAGCAGCTGAAAAGGTAAGAGATTTGTATCAGACAACCCACAGATACAACCAAGTTAACACGTCCCTTACCGTATGGTGGGGAATGCTGCAAGAAGCAATGTCAAAGGACTCGTGCTATGAGGAAATCATGTATGTTGTCCGAACGGTCAATCGTGACTCTTCTCTACGCATTAGAAATCTGCTTCGCAAAGCGATTGATTTTTGTGACAGCATCGAACAAATAACCGAAGTTTACCCACGCCTGCCGACATCATCATGGAGTCGCCATAAAAAGCTCCTCATCCGCAAAGCATACGAATTGGCCAGAAACAAAGAGGAGTTCTTCCAATTCTTGGATAAGTGCCATATCATCTAACCGTCAGGGCACTTTTTCCAGTTCCTGCACGCCCCGCCAAAAGCGGGGTTTTTTCTTAATAACAAAGCCCCGCGGTGTTATGCGGGGCTTCAAGCGTCCGAGTTGGGCACGACCTTTTCTTCCTGTCCAAAGATCCTTCGTATTGTCGACCGTACCCGTTCCAGAATCGAATCGTCAGGCTTGGTAACACCAGGAATTTCAATGATGTCTATGCCCGTGATGTCTATCTCCCCGATGACATCTTCGAATATTCCCTCCCGGAGATTCGACAAGATGATACCGCCGAAAAAACCGTGGGAATAGTCTTCCGCATATTCCTCTATGATCTTTTTCTTGCGGAGCTCGTTAACTACCATCTTATTCAATTCGATCCACAGGCTCGAATTTTCGTTCGTGACAAGCTCGACCATTTGATCTTCGCTCGCCACAACTTTAAACATCGGCTCCCTCGGAATCTGAAAGAGGCGATACTTAATAAAGAACGTTTGCACGCCCATTTTCGCCTCCATAAAAAGGTCAGACAACAGGTACTTCTGGCGACACAATAACAGTAAAAAGCTGATTGGTCAATCAGCCTTGCCATTATACTTATCCAGAAATTCTTCCTTAAACTCCGTAAAATTGCCGTCCAAAATAGACTGCCTGATTTTTTTCACCAGATTGACGATGAAGTAAAGATTGTGTATTGAACCCAATGTCGGCCCGAGCATTTCCTTCGCTCTGAAAAGGTGCGCTATATAGGCTCTGCTGAAATTTTTGCAGGCATAGCAGGCGCAGTCTTTTTCTATGGGACTTAAGTCTTCCCTAAATTCTGAATTAAGGATTATTATTCTTCCTTTATTGGTATAAAAAGCTCCGTTTCTTCCTAGTCGTGTCGGAGCCACGCAATCAAAAGTGTCGCATCCATTTTCTACGCCTAAAAATAAGTCGGCGGGTTCACCCACTCCGAGCAAATGCCGTGGCTTCTCTTCAGGTAGTATTTCATTGACCCATTTTACAGCCGTTGCCATGTCTTCTTTTACGAATGAACCGCCTATGCCGAAACCGTCAAAAGTTTTTCCGCCCGATTCCATTTCCGCCAAAACCTTCGCGCTTTCTTTTCTCAAATCTTCAAACCGTCCTCCCTGAACAATCCCAAATAAGGCTTGACTGGACGAATTTGGCTTGCCCGACAATCTCTTGTGTTCTGTAAGAGATCGTCGGGCCCAGCGGTGAGTCCTCTCCATCGCCTCTTCCTGATATTTCCTTGGCGCCATAGGCGAAGTGCATTCGTCAAAAGCGAATATTATATCCGCCCCTAAGTTTTGTTGTATCTCCATTGAACGTTCGGGAGTAAAACGATGTTCACTGCCGTTAATGAAAGACCTGAATGTTACCCCCTCTTCGTCTATCTGCGCGAGTTTTCCTCCGAAATTCGCTTCATCTGTGTATTCGGCAATTTCTTCCCCTGTAGCAATTTTGCCCACGCTTTTCCCCATAGCGGCTCCGAGAGAGAATACCTGAAATCCGCCCGAATCGGTAAAAGTAGGCCCACTCCAATTCATAAATTTTCCTAAACCGCCTGATTTAGCCACAAGTCCGTCTCCTGGTTCTAAATACAAATGATACGTATTGCCCAAAACCGCTTGCCCGCCAATACTCAAAACTTGTTCCGGTGTAAGAGATTTTACACTACCCTTGGTCCCAACCACGACAAATGCTGGAGTTTCAATAACTCCGTGGGGGGTTTCAATTTTTCCGGCGCGCCCAAGCGCGCCGTCCAATTTTTTATCAATAGTAAACTTAAACGTTTGCATACGCTCCAAGATAACAGAAAATCTGATAGACCCCAAGGCTAGATTTAAGGTTCAACCTTTTTAAGTCCTCAAGGTTGAACCTTGGTTAAAAGAAAAATTTTCTTTTTATAAAACGTAAAACGAAGAAGATAACCACCGTCAAAAGGCCGTAAAAAACCCAAGCATTGCCGGTAATAAATGAGAGTATAGAAAGCAAAAACAAGCTCACGTACGAGAGCGGGCCCTTTATGTCAAAACCGTTAGCTTTCTCGGCTTCTTTCCCTTTTATATCAATTTTCTTCTTTATGCTAGCAATTCTCTCGTCGCTCCAGCCTTTTACTTCTCCTCTTATACTTTCCGTCTCTGACGCGGTTGACTTAGTAATGTCCACTGCAGGCTTTGGCAAATTACTTTCCAAATATCCCTTGGCATATTCTATTTTCTGATCCACAAAATTGAGCGCAGTGGTCGTAGCGCCACTATTTTCTGGTACGGGCGTTTTTAGAAATTTTTCGTCCTCTTTCGTTTTGCTGTATTCAAGAGAAACTTCCGACACCTTGGATCCGCGCTGGGAACTAAAACTTTCCGTAATAACCGCGTAAATCTTGTGGTATCCTTCTTTGGATTTCCATGGCGCGGAAAGAATTTTTGAGCTTCCTTCTCCGGCCAAAATAAATTCTTGTTTTTCTATCAGAGTATCGTTATCAAAAAAAGATACCGTGCCGGAGATGTCTTCTTTGCTCGCATTCCAGACCATAGTATAAATTTTCACCGTCTCCCCGACCGATGAAGGGGCTTTGGAAAACCAAATGTTACCTGGGACAAAACCCGAGTTTTCTATTATCCGTGCCTGCGCCAACGCAAAACCGCAAAAGGAAAGTGTGAATATAAAAAATAAAAATAGCCGCTGGAAATTCATATATTCATTTTATCACTGCCCCGCGGAATACAAAAGAAAAACAGCGGACACATAATCAGTCCGCTGTGCGAATCAAGCGTAAATTTGGCCTGTTTCTGCGTAAAGCCACCGCCTTGAGGAGATTATCCCATTCCGCAACCCAATTTTCAGGCATTTCACCGTTATGGAAAAGCAGGAGAGCTTTTCTCAGAGAATCCTGTATTGTCCGAAAATCAACAGTTGTAGGGTTACACATGGCCCTAAACGCTTCTTCTTTGTGTCCGGAAAAAAACAGAGTAAAAACCGCGGGATCAAAATCAATCGTTCCGTCAGTATAGAGATTGCGCTTTATTTTCCTGATTTCGCGCTCAATCTGAAGTAAAACAATGTTGTCACCCATGCCAATCTCCGGAAAATAACCTGAAATTAAGACTATATCCTGTATTGTTTCTGGTCAACCTAAACAACCCCTGTAATTACGTATATGAAAAGTATACCAGCTAAGGTGGCCAAAATTGTTTTATATGAAGAATTTTTACTGTGGGCTTCGGGCAAAATATCAGACGCTCCGATATAGAGCAGAAATCCTCCGATAAATCCAACCGCGAGCAAAAGAGTTTGTTCGGGGAGAGAAACATACACAGACAGTAATCCTCCCAAAAGCGGAGCCGCGGCGTTTAAGACAAGTATGCGGAGCGTTTGCTTCAAACTGTTGCCGTGCACGAGCATAAGAGAAACCGTATTAAGCCCGTCTGAAAAACCATGCGCGATTATTCCGATTGCGACAGCCACACCCAAAGCAGGATTTACCTGAAATGAAAGCCCTATCGCCAAACCGTCCAAAAATGTGTGGAAGGAAAGCGCAAGCGCGGACAATGTCCCGACCGCTGGATGATGATGCGGACCGTATCCTTCTTCATGAGAATGGTGTACCAAAAATAATTTTTCTACGACGTGAAAAATGAAAAATCCGGCCACAAACGCAAACATTGGTATATCAGGAGAAACTCCGAGTCTTTCGGTCATTTCTATAATTTCCGGAAAAATATCGAAAGAAACTACCGATATCAAAACACCCGCAGTAAATCCCAGAATCAAATGGAGGTTGTCACGAAAGCGGATACCCAAAAGTCCGCCAATAAAGGTGGCGAGAAATGCTCCGAAAATAAATAGGATGGCCATGTTTATATTTTATATCTTAATCAAGAAGTAACAAGATTAAAAAGAGTGCTTTCTTTGGCTCTCATTAATTCCACCAATTCATTAAAATATGGCTCCACCTCAGGCGAAAGATTTATTTTCCCTTTTTTGTGGTCAATAAGCATCCTCAAAGTAACATTTCTTCTTTTCCATTCCCTGCCTCCGTCGGTGTATATATTGATAACCGGCTGTATCTTGTCTAAGGCGTAAATAAATCTGCTCTCTTTGTCTTTTCTTTCTTCGTATCGCTTTATCAGTTCATGCATATCTTCAAATTCCGGCCATTCTTGTTCAAGTAAGTGAGCCGCTTCTTTTTCTCGTGAGTGCTTGCTTTCCAGGTGATTTTTATCTTCGGAATAAATATATGTATCTCCGGCGTGAACCTCCACAAAATCGTGGATTAACGCGTATTTCAAAACCAGATTTATATCCAAATCGAACTTGTTGGAACTTATCAAGTACCAGGCCAGCATAGCCATATAATAACTGTGTTCTACGTCGTTTTCTTGCCTTTCCTGATCATTCACCAAAACCGCTCTTTCGACTGAGCGAAATTTATGAAGAAGCTTAGAAAAATCTATTATTTTGTCTATTTTAGACATATCGTTACATTCGGGCTGCCGGGAATCTCCCGCGACTCTCGGCTTGCCGCCGCAAACCTTCGGTCTGGGCACCAGCTCGCCCATTTTTTGTGCTCAAAAAATATGGCTCCGCTGTTCGATTCCGGACACAAGCCAAGCAGTTGGCTTGCTCATCTCTCAATTCGCTTCGCTGCTTTCGGGCTGCCGGGAATCGAACCCGGTCTATCCCAGTAGCAAAGAGTACTTGCTACGGGACAGGTATCCACCTATACCCCGTACTAAAATTTTCTTCTTGTCGGAGTGCCGAGAATCGAACTCGGGCTACATCCACCCCATGGACGCGTACTACCACTATACGACACTCCGAAAATTTTTAGTACTGGGGCCATGGACGCGTACTACCGGTAT
>CAYHZS010000018.1:1983-14577 GCA_964361185.1 uncultured Candidatus Saccharibacteria bacterium | reverse complement strand
TAAAAGATATTGAAGATATCGAGAGGGAAGCTCGTGAGAAAGGGACGGACATCGAAGATGTTTTGATAGAGCGCGGAGTCGACGAAGATAAGCTTCTCAAAATGAAATCGGCCTATCTCAAGATTCCGTCGCGTTCGGTTGATGCCAAGAAAGTCACTTTTGATATCCTAAAGTACATACCCGAGGAATCGGCGAGTTTCTATAAATTTGTGCCAATCGCGGTTAAAGACGGCGCTCTTGAAGTAGGGTTAGTTGACCCCGATAACATTGATGCCAGAGATGCCCTCCAGTTTATCTCCTCAAAAATAGGCCTGCCCTTCAAGATATTTCTTATTTCTAAGAAAAATTTCAGAGAAATATTACAGGATTACCAGGGGCTTACGGGAGAAGTGTCCCAAGCTTTGGGTGAGCTCGACACGGGTGGAGTCACCGACATAGATTTTGACAAAACTCAGCCTGACAATGAAAAAATTGACCCGGAGAAAATAATAGAAGATGCTCCGGTTACTAAGATTGTGGCCGTTATTATTAGGCACGCAACCGAAGGAAATGCCTCAGACATACACATAGAAAATACAGGGGATAAGGTCAAGGTGCGTTTTCGGGTTGACGGGATTTTGCACACAAGTTTGTTTCTGCCCATAGCGGTTTATAGCGCAGTTGTGGCGCGTATTAAAATTTTAGCTAATCTCAAGCTGGACGAAAAAAGGAAGCCCCAAGACGGCAGGTTTTCCGCGCGCATGGATGGTCGGAAAATCGACGTTCGTGTCTCCACTTTTCCGTCGTACCACGGGGAAAAAGTCGAGATGCGAATACTTGATTCCGACAAAGGAATTAAGACGCTTGATAATCTAGGCCTTACACCAAAGAATCTTGCCATACTCAGGGAGTCCGCGCAGCGCCCGTACGGAATAATCTTAATCAGCGGTCCGACTGGCTCGGGGAAGACAACGACTCTTTACGCGATGCTAAACGAAGTTGACCGCGAAAAGAAAAACGTGGTTTCTCTGGAAGATCCAATAGAATACGACATTCCCGGCATGAATCAGTCTCAAATAGTTCCAGAAATAGGGTATACCTTCGCTACAGGGCTTCGTTCAATTTTAAGACAGGATCCTGACGTCATAATGGTGGGTGAAATTCGCGATAAAGAAACAGCCCAGCTTGCCATTCAATCGGCCTTGACTGGGCATTTGGTGCTCTCGACAATTCACACCAATAATGCAGTTGGAGTCATCCCGCGCTTGATAGATATGGGTGTGGACCCGTATCTTATCGCCCCGACGATTATCATGACCATAGCCCAACGCTTGGTTCGGGTTATATGCCCCACATCCAAAAAACCAGTGCCAATCGAAGGAAGCCTAAAGATTATGGTAGATAAACAATTTGCCGATTTGCCGGAAGATTATCGTAGAGAAGTCTATAGCGAAATAACTAAGAGTAAAAATTTGTACGAAGCCGAACCATCGCCCGAGTGTCCTTCAGGCGTCCGTGGGCGCATAGCAGTATTTGAGATACTGAAGATGGACAAGGAAGTGGAAACCCTAATACTAAAAAACGCGTCAGAGCTTGAGATTGCCAAGCTTATGCGCGAAAAAGGAATGCTTACGATGAAAGAAGACGCTCTCCTTAAGAGCGTGCGGGGGGAAGTGCCTTTTCAGGAGGTGAATAACCTTTAAGATGTTATGCATTTGCGGAGTAAATGTAATATAATGTAAGTATAAAATATATGACCCAGTCAAAGAAGATAATGATAGTGGATGATGATAATTTTCTACTCGATATGTACGCGCTCAAGTTCAGCGAAAGCGGATACGAAGTAATACCTTCATCGGGGTCCGAGGATGCTCTTTCAAAACTGCGTGAAGGACTTTCTCCGGACATAATGTTGCTTGATATCGTCATGCCGAAAATGGACGGATTTGAGCTCATGAAAGTTATCAATAAAGAAAAACTAGCCAGTGGTAGCGTTAAGATAGTACTTTCCAATCGCGGGCAACCCGCTGATATTGAAACCGGTAATACGCTTGGCGCTTCGGGCTATGTGGTAAAAGCCAGCGCTACTCCTTCTGAAGTTGTAAAAAAGGTCAAGGATATCTATTCGGCCGTTAAGAAATAATAATGGTTTTGCCCGCGGTTTTATTTTCAAAAGTTTTTGAAAATAAAACCGCGGATGCGAAACCTTACCCACCAAAGTTTTTGCAAATTAGGCAATAAATTTCGACGGAGATAATGGTGTTTTTTATTAATAAATAATTAACAGTAAAGTAGATAAAACAAAAATTTAGGCGGGTGGAGATTTTAAAAGTCGTTTCACTCCTTAAAAATCAGCCATGAACGACTACAAGCGCGATCTGGAAGAACTAATCTTGTCCGTGATGCACGAAAACGGGTCGGATATACATTTATCCACTGGCCGTCATCCGGCCATCAGGGTTTCGGGAGATCTTTTGTATCTGGTAAAAAAAGACGTGGTGACGAAAGAATCCGCTAGAGGGTTCCTTGACGTACTTCTGGATAAAGCTCAGATGGCTCGTTTTATGGAGAGCCAAGAGATAGATTTTGCTTACGACTACAAAGGGCAAGCACGCCTAAGGGGCAACGCTTATTTTCACAGAGGTTCAATAGCCATAGCTTTACGCCTCATTCCGAAAGTTAAGACCTTAGAGGAACTCAATTTACCGCCGATTTTAGAAACGTTTACCAAGAAAAAACAAGGGTTTTTCTTGGTTGTCGGTCCGGTAGGGCAGGGGAAATCGACAACCCTTTCCGCCATGGTCAACCTCATAAATGTCGAACGCACAGAGCATATTATTACCATAGAAGATCCTATCGAATACCAATACGAACAAGAGCGTTCCATCGTAGACCAGCGTGAAGTTGGCATAGATACCAAGGATTTCCAGACAGCACTCAAGAGCGCTTTTCGCCAGGACGTTAATGTGATTTTGATAGGAGAAATGAGGAACGCGGAAACCATATCAACAGCCGTAACGGCGGCGGAAACCGGACATTTGGTGTTTTCGACTCTCCACACAAATAATGCTTCCCAAACTATAGACAGAATAATAGATTCATTTCCAGGCGACCAACAGGACCAGATCCGCATGCAGTTGGCTGGAAGTCTGCTTGGGGTTTTTTCCCAAAGGCTTATTCCGCGTATCTCAGGCGGAGTGGTTCCGGCTTACGAACTTTTGATTAATAACAGCGCCGTATCAAATCTTATCCGTGAGGGAAGGACCCATGAGGTGGATGTTGTCATAGAGACCGGTCTTGAACAAGGAATGGTTGACATGAATAGGTCTCTTCTTGCTCTTGTTCAAAAAGGAGAGATAAGCATAGAAAGCGCCTATCTGCATTCCTTTAATCCCAAAGGATTAGAGAGAATGTTAAAATAGGAGTTAGAAATTGGATGTTAGAATTTAGAATTTGGAAAATTACGTAAAATAACACAAGTATGTAAAATGATAAATATCTTAACCTCTAATTTCCAACCTCTAATTTCCAACCCCTAATTTCCATGCTTTTTTCCTACAAAGCGATAAACAGCGCCGGAGAAGAAAAAGAAGGCACTATTGATGCCATGAACGCGGACTTGGCTATAGCGGCGCTCCAGCGCCGCGAGCTTGTTATTGTGTCGGTCAAGGAAGCCGGCGCGGGGATGGGCAAAGGGCTTGATCTTTTCAAAAACATAACTTTCTTTGACAGTGTTCCTTTGAAAGACATTGTTATTTTGTCCCGCCAGGTAGCCACTTTATTCGAGGCGCAAGTCTCGGCTCTGAAGACGTTTAAGATGCTCGCGGCTGAGACGGAAAATCCCATACTCCGCGACAAACTGACGCTTCTGTCAGATGATGTCCAGGCGGGAGTGTCAATTTCCGGAGCCATGGCCAAGTATCCCGATATTTTCAGCGATTTCTACGTGAACATGGTAAAGGCCGGGGAAGAATCGGGTAAGTTATCACAAACGTTTAATTACCTTGCGGATTATCTGGACAGATACTATGAACTGAACTCTAGGACAAAAAACGCCCTCATTTATCCGGCTTTTGTAATTGCGACTTTCATAATCGTGATGATTCTTATGATGACAGTGGTTATTCCTAAACTTGCCGACATTTTAAGAGATTCCGGACAGGAACCGCCGGTTTACACTCAGGTAGTCATAGGCATAAGTGAATTCCTCATTTCCTATGGCCCCTTTATTCTGGTGATTTTGGTTATATTCGGAATTTATTTCTGGAGAACACAATATTCTAAAGGTGGCAAAGAATTTGTTGACAGGCTCAAGGTCACGGTTCCATTCGTGAAAGATCTTTATATTAAATTATATCTGGCGCGTATCGCCGATAACACGGATACGATGCTTTCCTCTGGTATTTCCGCAGTCAGGTCTCTAGAGATAAGCGCTTCCGTCGTCGGAAATAGTATTTTTGAAGATATATTAAAACAAGTCGCAAATGACGTTAAAGCTGGTATTTCCATGTCCGACTCTTTTTATAAACATGCCGAAATTCCTAATATTATGGTGCAGATGATAAAGGTAGGGGAAGAGACGGGGGAACTTTCTTTTATTATGAAAACTGTGGCCCGTTTTTACAAAAGAGAAGTAGATAATGCCATAGATACCCTGGTTGGGCTGATTGAACCGGTTATGATCGTTCTTTTAGGCGCCGGAGTGGCAATCCTCCTATCGTCCATACTTATCCCGATTTATAACATTGCCACTACCGGATTCTAGCTCAATTGAACGTTATCCACACTCCACTATACATGAAGCCTATATAGTTGGTATAATGTGGGAAATTTAAGAAGCGCTTAATTTATTCGGTTTACTATATTTATTATGAAAAAAAGAATATCAACACAAGGCTTTACGCTCATCGAACTTCTGGTTGTCATAGCCATCATCGGCCTTCTGTCAACTATCGTGATTGCGTCGCTTACTTCTGTCCGAGGGAAAGCTAGGGATACGGCGCGCTTGGCGAGCATGCGGGAGATGGTGAAATCGATTGCCATTGCGGATAAAGATGCCGCGGTCGCTTTTGTCGGTTGTACCGGGGCTCGTGTGGACGCAAGTACTTGTACTACCCCTGACTTTTCAAAATACAAGGACCCGTCAACACCGGGAACCGCTTGCACCACGACTTCTACGGCATCGTGCCAGTATTTTGTCGCAAAGCAGGATGGAACGGCTGGCGCGACTACTCAAAATTGGGAAATCTGTACTTATCTTGAGCAGGGTTCGGGATCTCTCGCGGCTGGTCTTGTCAGCGTGAGAAGCGATACTAGTGGCGCATTTGTTGCAGGGTGCCTTTAAAAAAAGTACTCGTTTGATTCTCCCTCCTCTGTGTTGTCCCCCTTGTTGTTAATGGCCATTAACAATGGTAATTTTACGATGATAATATATAATACAAGGTAATGAAAACACTCAAACGAGGCTTTACCCTTATTGAACTTCTGGTTGTTATAGCTATCATCGGCCTTCTCTCTAGTATCGTGATGGTGTCGCTTTCCTCGGTCCGCGTTAAAGCGCGAGACACCAAACGTGTGTCCGACATACGGTCCCTTCAGCTGGCGCTCGAAATGTATTACGACACGAACAGAGCGTATCTTTCGGGAACAGGCAATGCCGGTACCGCTCTTGCGTCTCTTGCCCCAGCTTATATACAAAGTATACCCAAAGATCCCCTTGGTTCTGATTACGCTTATGTTGGTTGTACAACTGGTGGAGTCGGCTCTGTTATCGGGTATCACTTAGGAGCATCTCTCGAGGATGTCGGCAATATCGCATTTGGTGGGGATTCCGATTCCGACAAAGATAGCGTTAATTGTTCAGGGGATTTTAGGGGATTGAATACCGATGTTCCATCTTCGACAGCCGGTTCTGGAACATGGGCTTGTGGAGCAGGTAGTTCAGCCGCAGCTGGCACCGCCGGCCCAAATGGTACTGAGAAGTGCTATGACATTAAGCGTTAGAGTTGATAAATCACAGATAGCAAATAGCTCGTAAAGAATACACAAAAAGGTCCTGCGCATAGAGTAGGGCTTTTTGTTTTATGTTAGAATATTGGTAATGATGTGGCTCATATTGTTGTTCTCTTTTGTCTTTGGCACTATTGTAGGGAGTTTTCTGAATGTTTTGATACTAAGATACAATACCGGCCGGACTTTAGGCGGGCGTTCGGCGTGTTTTTCCTGCGGGATTCCCCTTGCCTCCCGCGAACTCATACCATTGATAAGTTTCGTAATGCTTCGTGGCCGGTGCCGATCCTGTGGAGCATCCATTTCCTGGCAATATCCAGCTGTGGAATTTATAACAGGAGTTGTATTTACGGCCGTAATTTACAAGCAGTTGTTTAACCTGGGACAACCAGCCGATCTTCAGTTTTTAACCCTTAACTCTTATGACCTACTTTCTACTTTCTACTTTCTACTTACTTCCTCTCTTTTGATTGCCATTACCGCTTACGATATCCGCCACAAAATAATTCCAAATGGATTGGTTTGGATTCTTATTGCAGTTTCTTTTCTTAATCTTTTTATATCAGCGGGTGGCATGCCGAGCTATTACGATTTGCTTGCCGGTCCGATTTTGGCCGCCCCCTTTGCTTTGATCTGGCTTTTATCAGGCGGTCGAGCGTTTGGTTTCGGTGATGCCAAGCTTTCTCTTGGACTTGGCTGGATGTTTGGTCTATCCGGGGGAATTTCGGTAATTCTTCTTTCATTCTGGATAGGAGGTTTAGTGAGTCTTTTCTTATTGTTCGGTCTCAGAAAAGGATTTACAATGAAGAGCGAAATACCGTTTGCTCCCTTTCTGGTGGTGAGCGCATTTCTCGTGTATTTTTTTAATTTTGATTTTATAGGTTTGGCGGATTTAATCGGGTAATAATAACTTAAACATGGAATCTATAACCTGTAATTTAAAACATATAACCCAAAAAGACAGATTAAAATCCAAGCAAAAGTTTCACGCTTCAAGTTTTCCGTTTTACTCTAATTCCGGCTTCTCTCTCATAGAGATGGTGGTCGTCATAGGTATTTTTGCCGTGCTTTCAAGCGTTGTCTTTGCCAATTACGGCGATTTTAACGTAAAGGCCTCTTTGGACAATCTTACTCATCAGGTGGCTTTATATGTCCGCCAAGCTCAAGTCTACGGTATAAGCGTTTCGAGCACCTACTCCGAGTTTAAGGGCTACGGAGTCTATTTTTCTGCTAGCTCTGCGGACCAGAAAACATTTATATTTTTCAATGACCAAAACGGCAATGGCAGATATGACCCTATGTCCAGTCCATGTAGCGGAGATCCCAGCGACGAGTGCGTTGAGAAGATAAAAGTCCAGTCAGGGGATTATATTTATCAGATTTGGGCCAACCAAAAGACATTATCTCCGGGAACAGAGCTTGAAGCAGTTCATATTGTTTTTACCAGACCAAATCCGGACGCGCGCATTTTAGGCATTAATAAGTCAGATGGCTCTACTTTCGCGGGGCAAATTGCAGACGTGGAAATCTATTTAAAATCCGCGCGTGAAGCCGTGAAAAGAATAGTGGTCTGGTCGACTGGGCAGGTGGCGGTGGAGTAAAAAAGCAAATCTCAAAACATGAAACTTATAACTTATAATCCAAAATGTACGGCCCAAAAAGAGAACGCGGAAACTAAGCGAAAGTTTTATGCGCCAAGTTTTGCGTTTTATGATAAATCAGGATATACCTTGATTGAAATGATGGTTTCCGTGGCTATTTTTACCATGGTGGCCATTGTTTCCATCTCCACTCTTGTTTCCATAAACGATGCCAACAAGAAGGCGCAAACCATGAGAGCAATAATTGATAATCTGAATTTTGCCATCGAAAATATGGCGCGCAATTTGAGAGTTGGCTCGTCCTATCATTGCGACTTTACTTCGACCCCTATCCAAAGTCCCCGAGATTGCGCCGCTTTTGGTTCGGATAGTATTGTTTTTGAGTCTTACGACGGTAGCCCAAGTAATCCCAATGACCAGGTTGTCTTCCGCCTTGAAACAGAAGCATCGGTCAATAGAGGACAGATTGTGAAGTCCTCATCTTCAGGGTCAGCTGGTTCTTTCCTTCCCATTACTCCATTTAATCCGTCAGCTCCCGTTCAGCCACTTACCGTTAACTACCTTAAATTCTATGTTACGGGAACTGGCGCAGGGGATGGACTGCAGCCTAAAGTCGTCATCATTGTAGGCGGAACTGCCCGTTATAACAATCAGATACAGTCGGTATTCAATATACAAACAAGCGTTTCACAAAGGAAATTGGACTCGTAAAATCTTAAAACATGAAACTTATAACTTGTAACTTAAAACGTATAGCCCAAAAAGTGAAGACAAAAATGGAACAAAAGTTTTACGTTTTACGTTTTACATTTCAGAGTAATCGAGGATTTACCTTGGTGGAAACTCTGGTTGCAATTTTTGTGCTGATGATAGCTATAATTGCTCCTATGTCCATAGCTTCGCAGGCGCTTTCAACCGCGCGTCACGCCAAAGATCAGGTTACAGCCTCTTATCTGGCTCAAGAAGGGGTTGAATTGGTGCGTAACATACGGGATAACAACGTTTTGTCGTCGACCCCCATTATCTGGAATGAGGGTTCTCTCGGTGTTTCAGCTTTGGGTTCGGAAACCCACTGCTATTCGGTAAATTGCAAAATTAACCCGAAAGATTTGTCTATTTCGGATTGTTCAGGCAACGTGTGCGAGGCTCTTTCCATAGATACAAACGGGATTTACGGATATAGTGGGACTCCGACGCCATTTTCCAGAAAGATTTTCCTTAAGATGGTAAGTAGCAACGAAATAAGTGTTTCCTCCACGGTTTCCTGGACAAGCGGCGGATCGGGGATTTCAAGTACAATTACCCTTACCGATACTCTTTTTAACTGGCCGTAGAATAAGCTTTGAGCGTAAAACGTGAAGCATAAAATATGAAATTAAAAAAGTTACAAGTTACAAGTTATAAGTTACACACTGGCGGTGGATTTGCCCATACACTAATTTCGGCGCTGTTTCGTTTTTATAAAGAAAATCTATCCAAAGTCGATGTATTGGCGGAAGCATCGGGCATATTCTCATTTCGTGGCGAAACAAAAAAAGACGCGCCGAATTTAGTGTCCGGGTTTGTGGCTCTTTTTTCAGTCCTAGTTTCCAGCATCGTGCTTACCATAAGTTTTGGCCTTCTTAATATCGCTCTTAAGGAAGTTATACTTGCTTCTGCCGGCCGTGAGTCACAATATGGTTTTTATGCCGCCGATGCCGGAGCCGAATGTGCCTTATATTGGGACATAAAAGGATTTGGCGATGGTACCAGTATTTTTCCAACATCCACGGTTTCGGGTATAACTTCCTCCCCAGTTATTTGCGGAAAGCTTAGTAATGGTGCGGATCAGGACATAAAATTAGATCGCCATTTGACAGAAGGAAACTTTTTTCAGGCCTGGGATACCTCGTATCGCACTGCCTCCGCGGCTACCACCACTTTTTACTTGAGCGTAGTTCCGGGTAAATCGTGCGCTAAAGTCGAAGTGTCAAAGTTTGCGGATAACACGAAAATCCAAGCCTACGGCTATAATACCTGTAATTTTACTGACCCGCGCGTAATTGAGCGCGGGATAAGGGTAACCTACTAAAGATAATTTTAAATTTCTAATTTTTAAATAAATTTTAATGTTTTAATTTTCTAAACATTAGGGTATTTACGCATTGTGTAGAAATTTGAAATTAGACATTTTAAATTTCTTCCTAAACCCTTTGTTTTTAACGACCCTTCTACTATAATTGGCTTAATTATGGCCGTAAAAATGACCAAAAAGGAAGCCAAGGAGCGCATACGGAAGCTCGAAAAGCTGGTTTTATACCACCAGAAGCTTTACCACGAGAGAGATGCGCCGGAGATTACGGATGAAGCGTACGATTCCTTGGCGCGGGAATTGACGGCTCTTCAAAACGAATTTCCGGAATTTAAGTCCGCTCTATCACCCGCGGAGCGCATAGGTGGCGCGCCGATTAAAGAATTCGTAAAAGTGCGTCATGAAGTCAGGCAGTGGTCTTTTGACAATGTTTTTGATTTTGCCGAACTCAACGCTTGGAGGGAACGCACGATTAGGTTTTTGGAGAAAGAGGGAATAAAAAAAGAGCCGACCTACGTGTGCGAGCTCAAAATTGACGGGCTCAAAGTAGTGCTCTCGTATAAAGACGGAAAATTTATCCGCGGGGCTACGCGTGGTGATGGAGAAGTGGGCGAAGACATTACGAACAACTTGCGCACAGTGAGAAGCATTCCGCTTTTACTTTCGCAAAAAGTTTCCATGACGGTAATCGGCGAAGCTTGGATGAAGAAGACAGACTTGGAGAGAATAAACAAAATACGCGCGAAAAAAGGAGAAGCGCTTTATCAAAATACGCGCAATTTGGCGGCAGGGACGCTCCGCCAGCTTGATCCGAAAGTTGTCGCCTCGCGCAATGTGCAGGCTTTTGCGTATGACATAGAAGAGTTTGTCGGGGATAACTCACCAAAGACTCAAAAAGAAGAACTGGAGCTTCTCCAAAAACTCGGATTTATGGTTAATCCCGATTATGAATACGCTCGGACAATTGATGAAGCGGAAAAATTCTACGAAAAGTGGTCGCATAAAAAAGGAGATGAAGAATACGGCATTGACGGAGTAGTGATAAAAATAAATGAACGTGATTTGTGCGGAGTGCTCGGGTTTACCGGAAAATCTCCGCGCTTCGGAATCGCGTACAAATTCAAAGCGGAAGAAGTGACGACAGTAGTGGAAGATATTGTCGTACAAGTCGGGCGTACGGGCGCGCTTACTCCAGTCGCGCATCTCCGTCCTGTCCGCGTGGCTGGTTCTACAGTCTCGCGCGCTACTCTCCATAATGAAGACGAAATCGCGCGTTTGGGGGTAAAGATAGGCGATACGGTAATACTCCGGAAGGCGGGGGATGTAATTCCGGAGATAGTGGAAGTGGTCAAGGAATTGCGCACGGGTAGGGAAAAAGCCTTTAAAATGCCCGTAAAATGTCCAATTTGCGGAAGTGTGGTTTCTAAGGGCACCATTGGCGAGAAAGGGGAAGAATCGGCTGCGCTTTATTGTACGAATAAAAATTGTTTCGCGCAGGAATTGGAGCGCTTGATTCATTTCGTAAGTCGTAAAGGAATGGACATAGACGGACTCGGCGAGAAAATCGTGGAGCAATTGATGCAGAAAGGTTTAGTTTCGGACTATGCCGACGTTTTTGAACTCACCAAAGGAGATTTGGAACCGCTTGAAAGATTTGCCGAAAAATCGGCGGACAATATTATTTCGGCGATTGAAAAATCAAAAAAAGTTACTTTACCCAAATTTTTGTACGCGCTTGGCATAAGGCACGTGGGGGAGGAGACAGCCGAACTCCTTGCGGAGAATTTTCAATTTTCAATTTTCAATTTTCAAAAGATACAAAAAGAAGAATTGGAGAAAATCGAAGGAATTGGTCCCAAGGTCGCGGAATCCATTACGAATTGGTTTGCCGATAAGCATAACATTTTAGTTTTGGGAAAACTTTTAAAGCATGTGAGTATTTCTAGCCCCCGTAAGCTAAAAGCTAAGAGCTATAAACTCTCTGGTAAAACTTTCGTTCTGACAGGCACGCTTGAAAAGATGTCACGTGATGAAGCCAAAGAGAAAATAAAAGTGCTTGGGGGGAAAGTCTCAAATTCCGTTTCGTCAAAAACTGATTACGTGGTAGCGGGAGACAACCCAGGAGAGAATAAGATGAATGATGCCAGCCGGCTGAAAATAAATGTTGTCACGGAAGCCCAATTTTTAAAGATGATATAGAGCGTGTGCAGAACCTTGTGGTTTTTCACCCCGATGGCTTGTATAATTAAGCATATATGCCAAGCGAGATTAATCTAGAGAGAAGAATTTCCCTAGTTTTTTACGCTGTTTTTGTTGTCGCCGTTTTTTTGTCCGTAGGTTTATGCGTGAAAACAGTTTTTGCGGAGACTGTTGGAACGAATATTCTTTCATGCAATCCCAGTTTTATTCCAGTCGCGAAAGATAACACGTTTTCCCTAAAGAGGGGCGCTCCGGTTGTATTTACTTGCGTGATAAAAAACAATGGAAGCTCCTTGCTTACCGCCATACTTACTGGTAAAGAGGTAAAAATTGGCGGTACTGACCTATCCGGTGGCGCTACCTTTTCCATCGAGAAGGAAGTAGGTTCCGGGGAAAGTGTCATGATACCGGTAGAATTTCCACCGCTTTACGCTGAAGGAACGCATGAATTTTCTTTTTATATCCAAAATTCCAAGACTGGGAAAATCATTGGAAGCGAAATTTCACTAAGAGGATTTTTGGGGAAACAGAAAGCCAGGATAATTTCAGCCAGTCCGAACAAGGATAAATACATCTGGGGTGAAAAAATCACAATTACTCTTCTCGTCTTTTCGGAGGATACCGTATTGTCCGAGGAAAGCCCTCTTGTTTTCGACGCGGTGGTTAAGGACAAAAATTGGAAAGATTGCGCCGCATTTGCGAGAAAATGGCACCTTTGGGCCGCGGAAGACAATA
>CAYHZS010000018.1:0-1973 GCA_964361185.1 uncultured Candidatus Saccharibacteria bacterium | reverse complement strand
GCCTAGCCGGAAGGAATGCGAGGGGTTTGCCGTCAATATTATCCTCAAAACACCAGCCGGAGAGCAGATTGACATTAAGAGCTTCCCGGTAATTGTGTCCATGCCGACAGCGCTTTCAAAATACGCCGGAGTTATTGTTCGGATAGGGCTTTTTCTGCTTGTGCTTTATGCCATAGGCCGGTATTTTTATCAAAATAAGCAATCTGCAAAAGACAAAAATTAACCCTTTACCATGCCGGAAAGATTTTTAATTTCAAAAATATTTAAATCGTTTTTAATGGCGATAATCATCTTGCCGGCGGTTTTTATGGGAGGGGAAGGAGCGTATGCCGCGGAGACCACTTGGTCGGTTACCTCTCCCAAACAGGATTGCGTAACCCTTAACAGGTATTGCAATCAATATGATAGCTTTGAAAATTGCACTAATTACGTTTACTACCAAGGCGGTGACGCAGAAACCCCCTATACATTTCAAGCGGGGTGGACTAACCCCCCTGTTTTCTACAGTGACTTTGATACCTATTATTGGACGACATGTGGCCCGTTTTATAACGTAGCAGAGGCCACTTTTTACGCGACCGACAGGCATAGCGGGGATTATAACCAAAATGAGCAGGTTAACATTGAAGCTACCGCGGTTATGGGAGCTCAACCCGCCTACAGTGGAAATTCCATTCAGAATATAATTGATGTCACGTTTAACGCCATTGGGACCGTATTTTGCTGGATTGGTCTCGGATGCAATGATGACCCGCCTTCTCCTCCTTGGGTTCGGGCCAATATTTATTTTAAGAATGTTTTGGTCGGCGAATGTTCGGAGGAAGGAGGGTGTTCCGCCTCGGCTTCGTTTACGCCCTCAACATCAGGAACTCATACAGTCAGTTTTACCGGATGTGGCGAAACTGGTTGTGGAAATTCAAGTTTTGACATAACTGTCAAAAGTCCTGCTCCTACGCCTACCCCTGTTCCTGCCGTTACTACCAGGACTTGTCCCAACGGGACTACCATACCGATCACAAGCGTTTGTTCATGCTGGCCATGGGGCGAAGAATTACTGGGAAACGGCCAATTGGTCCCGTACTATACTCCTGTTAATTGCACATGGACATCCGGTTTTTCTTGCACAGCCGTGGAGTGCATTCCTAGCGGTAATTTCATTTGCAACGACGGTGTTCTGGCGAACTATACTTCTGGGAGCACATACTATAAAACCTGCGTCCCTACTACCATTACTTCTATTCCTGGACTCTGTCCCGATGTTTTAACCTCAACTCCGTCTTGTAAATCAGGGACGGTAAACCCTCCCGGCGGGACCGAGCAAGCTGGCGGTATTGTTGACTGGCATTGCGACGGGTCGCCAAACACGGCGGCAAATCGGAGCGGTTTGTGCCGGTATGCACCTGGTGTTTGCGCTACTACTGGCCCTTATTCTGCCACCTGCCAACAGTGTATAAATTACGATAGAACCTTATGCGACCCAAAGAAGACAGAGGATGGTCCCGCGAGCGCCACTTCTCCAAGTGGTGTTACCTATTCTATTGATTGCAATAATAAAGTTATTCTTAAATCATATAATTGTGTTGTGCCCACAACTTGCGCACCAACCGCGGAAACAGCAACGAGAACCGAACTTGAGTGTACGAGTAAAGGTTTCGATGGAGGTAAATATACTAGTTCCGGCACTAGGTCCTTCACTTGCCCCGGAGCGGTTTGGGGAAACTGGGAGTGGGTAGATAATGTAAGTACTTGTTGGAACAACAATTCCTGGTATTTTCCGACTGCTTGTCCGTCCTGCGGTGTAACATCCCCGTTTTCCCAAACAGCAAGTTGTCCCGTAGCTGGCACCTGCCCTGGCACAGCATCGACCAGAACGTGTGATGCGAACGCGCCTTGTAGCTCTGGCACCTGTAGTGACGGAATAAAGAATGGTGATGAAACCGGCATTGATACAGGAGGACGTTGCGGTCCCGGCG
>CAYHZS010000017.1:0-14950 GCA_964361185.1 uncultured Candidatus Saccharibacteria bacterium | reverse complement strand
AAATCTCCGGATCAAAGGTTGCTACACACCTCCCCGAAGCTTATCGCAGTTACGCTACGTCTTTCATCGCCTTTTAGAACCTAGGCATCCACCATATGCTCTTATATTTCCCATTAGGAAATATGTTAACCATTGCTACCGCGCGCAGCGCGGAAGTTTAAACATTTAAATATTTAAATCTCCGTGCTACGCACGGTATGCGCGCTTTCAGAAACCGCTTCCTTACTCGCGCGCCATCTTTTCTCCCTACAATCAGGAGAAAAGGAATTCATTCACCCGCCAAAATTTTTGTAAACAAAAACTTAAGCGGGCAATTCTACCTCCTTAAACCAAAGACCCCAGATTCCCGCTTTTAACAGCAGGCTGGAATATGCTTAAGGGGTAGCTTTCAGTTGTCAAAGTTCTCCATCCAAGCTGACTCAATCCAACTAAAAAACCGCCTCTTGGCGGATTTCAGACAAAACCAAAATATTGGCTTTATTTTTGCCGCCTGTGGGTTAGTTTTATAGTGGTAAACATACTCGGATTTGAACAGTATATAGTAAACAAAAAAGATGTCAAACGACATCTTTTTTGTGAGAAATCTTTGAAATAAGGGCTTATTTCTTGTTGGAAATCTCGTCGCGTAAGCGTTCAATATACTTGGCTGCCGCGTCTTTGCCTCCCAAACCAAAAGCAAGGCCACCGGCGATGGCTAGCATGTATACGAGTCCCTGAAGGAACGTAAGCATAAGCTGGGCACCGATGCCAAGCTGAGCAAGGGCCGTTATGAGCGCGAAAACCCAGATAGCCCAGCGAGACACCCCTCCCAAAAAACCAGCGGAGGAAATACCCGCTGATCTGGCCGAGGAAGCAACGATGCGGTCAGCCGCGTTCGCCACAACTGCCGCAACCAGAAGGACCAAGGCAGCAACAATTACATTCGGCAAATAGTTTACTACCGCGCGAAGGAAATCATTGACCTGCGTTAATCCGACTACCTGAAGCGACGCCATCAAGACGATTACGATAAGAAACCACTTCACTAGTCCGCCAAAAAACATTCCTGAATCCAGGCGAACACCACCCCTTGAAAGCGCGTCTTCAACTCCCGCTCCTTTCAGAGCTTTGTCTATCATAAGGGCCTTGAAAAGTTGAGAAACCAGTTTTTCGACAAGCGAAGCCACGACCCAACCTATGACAAAAATGAGTATGGCAACAATTATATTTACCGAAGACCTGATAATTCCCTCCCAAAGACCATAAAAAGCAGTGTACAAAGCATTGCTCGACAATTCTAATAAAGACATGTTTTAACTTCTTACCGGTTTACCGCTATAGACAGTTAACCGGACAATCAGCTTTTGGCTGAAAACTATTAATAATACTAAGGTTTTTACGCGTGAAGCAATGCTATTGCGTTTGCTTCACCCAGCCTCTTTATCCAAGAAAAATTTATGAGAACTCTTTTAATCAGCTGTGTCAAAAGAATCACTCAATCTAAATCCTTGTAAAGGTACTGGGTCGTTGTTTGCAACAAGACCTAACGGTTTCGGCAAACAATGGACTTTAAGCTCGACCCTTAAAGTTACTGTAATTCTAACATTTTAAGGCATTTTTAATAGCATCAGTGTGGATATCTAAGCTACCAATAAATAGACAGGGTTAAGCTAATTTGAAGCCCAGCTTATCAATCACAACCTCGTGAGGATAATCCAATATGTCTCTCACAAATCTGTCGTAAATATCCATTCGGTATAAAAATTCCGGAGTGTCCAACACGGAATAACGAAGTTCTTTCCCAACTTCTGCTTCAAGTGAATGCAAAATTCTTTCTATACTCCCTCTTTTTAATTTGTCACCAACAATCAGTATATCCAGACGACTTGCCTCGTCCTTTATAAAAATACCTGAGATGACAACAAGCTTGACCTTACCGGCATTTTTAAACCGGTTTGTTATGTTGCTCTTTGTGGTCAAATCCATGCTTATGAGGAGATTTTTTAATTGTTCGCCATAATTGAAAGTTTTGTCCAAGCACCATCCCGCAATCTTTTTCCTAGACAGCTTTCTACTTTTCTTGCCAGGAATATCAATGTAAAAATTATTACGTTTTATAATGCCAACAGTATGAAGAAGGGCCAGTTCTTTGCGAACTACCTTAAGGCCGGTTTTGGTCTTTTTAGCTATATCCTTAATCTCAAAGCTGATATCAGGACTAAAGAAGAAAAGCCGCAGCACTCTTGCTCGAGCCTCGCTACCAAAAATTTTACCGAGAATTTCCATCCCGTTTAGAGGCAGGTCGCGGTCGGCCCGCTCCTCCCTAAACTATATTTGTAAATTGTTTCGCCAGTTTCCATAATTTTACCTAAGTTTATACTCTATACCGTGATCGCGACCTCTAACGGGACCATGTTTCCCCCATACTAACAGCTTTAAAAATGGGGGGCAATCATTGGAAAAGCCCGTCTCCGGGGGACGGGCTTTTATTGGATATGGACGAAACTAGGTGTCAGTTCCATCCGCTGAATCTGCGTCGGAAGAATGCTCCTGGTGGTACACGGCATAACCAGAAGGCAATGACCTTTTTTCTTCCAGAGGAAGAAGGCGTTTCCCCCACGTTGCTCCACAGGTAAGACATTTGTATTGCCTGAAAACTTTTCCTCCCTCCGCAACCGTTAATGGAACAGGCGAATTGAGACAATTGCATCTTCCTGTCGGCATCTCTCTCTCCCTAAACACAAGTGTGGCTAGCCAGAATATACCATAAAAATAACTTGGGCAAAAAACCGCCCTTAGGCGGTTTTTTTGTCCTTAGCAAATTGCTTATTTAAGCGCAACTTGCCACACGTCATTTCTTGCTAGAAACGCGCTCTCTCCTTACAGGAGCAGCACACCTTTTGGATATTTTACTTCGCTATGCTTGTAAACTACCTCAAAAGGTCTCGCGGTGCTCCAAGTATTCGCACCTCACCCGCCTCGGCCCGTCGGCCTCCGGCTCAAAGTTACTTACTTCAGCGTAACTTTATCACGCATAATTTTCTGCTGAAAATTTGCGCGATCCCGACTCGGCGCCTACGCGCCTCCGTCCGAAAAGTTACTTACTTCAGCGTAACTTTATCACGCATAATTTTCTGCTGAAAATTTGCGCGATCCCGACTCGGCGCCTACGCGCCTCCGTCCGAAAAGTTACTTAAGCGTAACTTTTCCACCTGCACCCTCTATTTTCTTCTTGAGCTCTTCCGCCTCCGCTTTCTTCAAGCCTTCCTTAAGCATCGATGGGGCGGCATCAACCAAATCCTTGGCTTCTTTAAGCCCGAGGCCCAAAGCTTCCTTAACCACTTTCATAACAGCGATCTTTGTATCGCCAGAAGCTGTCAATTCAACGTTGAACGCGTCTTTTTCCTCGGCTTGGGCAACACCAGCGCCTGCTGCCGGAGCGGCCATGGCCGCCGCTGAAACACCGAACTTCTCTTCTATAGCTTTTACCAGTTCATTAAGTTCCAGAACCGACATGGATTCGATTTTTTCAATCAAGTCCTTGAATTTTGCCGGAACTTCTACTTTTGTTTCTTCTGACATAATTTTGTATTTAATGTTTAATTTTTAATTTCCAATTTTTAAATAATGTAATAATTTTCTAATTTTTAAACATTAAAAATTATTTTGAAATTACAAAATTTAAAATTTGAAATTATTGGCGAGCTTTCGCTATTTCACTAAGTGCCACCGCAAACCCTCTTATCGGGCTTCCAAGTAATCCCGCGAGCTGGGCCAAAAGAACCTCTCTCGGCGGAATCGTGGCTATACCTATCATCGAAACGGCGTCCATAAACCTGTTCTCAAAAACCCCGCCAACAATTTTTATCGTCTCTCTGTGGTCTTTGTGGAAAGAGAATACTTCTCGCGCCGGCTCAATCGGGTCCGCGCCGTAAACAAGGGCTATTTCGCCCGGAAGTTCCGGCAGTTCCCCTTCTATTTTCTTAACTCCCAAAGCACGCTTCAAAAGCGTTTTTTTAAGAACGCTGTATCCAACATTTTTAGTTTTCAGAATTTTCCTCAGTTTCGTAATATCTGCCATGGTGAGACCGTGGAAGTTCACGAAAACCAAAGAAACGGCGTCTTTAATCGCTTTCTCGGCTTTGCTTATTATTTCACTTTTTTTCTGTTTGCTGATTGCCATGTAAACTAGCTGTTAGCTGTTAGCTTTTAGCTTTTAGGGAAAGCCAAACGCCGAAACTAACTTACTTAAAAACTAAATCGACTCCGGATGGAGTCGTACAAGCATTCCGCTTATGCGGAACTGAGTATCGACCCTAGGTAGGCTTTGATTAAGGTCTTACGACCACCTACTTTCTACGAGCTTGTAAGTGAGAGATTACTAAAATACAGTTCAGCTGTCAAATTAACTAGACTACTTGTTTGCTTCTTTTTTAAGATATTCCGCCCCAGCACTTTGCATCCGTACGGCCTCGCGCTCCCCGAAGCAAGCCGCTTAGCGTCTGCTACGGGGCAGGTCGCCGGCAATGGTTAAATAGTTGCCTACTTGTCCCGTAGTGAGTAATCTCTACTACTGGGATTCGGCACCCGCGCTCGGCCTGGGTAAGTGCGGGACTTCAGATATAAAATAAGTTCTTGTTTGATACTTAAATTATCTTATTTCTGTAACGCGTTATTTTTGAGTACTTCTGCCCTCCAACCAATCATGTTGGCCAAAACCTGAACAAAAGAAGCCAGTCCTCCTATAGCCAAAGCCAGAAGCGGAAGCCAGGAATAAGGAGAGAGGAAGTAGAAAAAAACGGCCATAGGCGCAAACCACATACCCGTACACCAAGGACACGAGAGCAAATCAGCTATTGTCCGGCGCGGGCCGTCTTGGGGCTTCTCTCGTAAAAACAAGACATCTCCCCCGCTTGTTATAAGCTCGCGTCCGTCCAAGAACCAGTCTCGGAAAAATTTCATTATTTTATCGTAAACGAAAAGGCGGGTCAGTCGGAAAGTCGCCAGTATGAGCAGCATAAAGTCAAAAAGATTTATTGATGTTGGCAAGCTACCGTTTACACGGACAAGCCACCACATTCCCGCGCCAAAAACCCCCAAATACAACAAGGCGAAAACAAAATTCCATATATTTTGATTGTCTTTGTTTTGTATACCCTCCATCCCGTTAGAGATAGGAAGCATTCACGGGCAACGCTTCCGTAGTTCTATTGATAAATGTGACATTTTTAAGCTTAGTCATTTTATAATCTCCAGTCCTGTAACATAACCATGGAATCTCTAACGGGACCAGGTTCTTTTAATTACCTGAAAAAACTGGCAATAAGATTTTGAATCCCCTCAATCCCCCCTTCCGAGTAGGAATTCAGAAACACCACCAGCATCAATCCTATTCCTATTATAGAAAGAAACCCGAACAAAAATTTGAAAAAAGATTTGTCAAACATTTTATTGGCTTAGATTTTTTATTTCGTCCGACAGAGACTGCTTCATAGACGACTGGCCGGCACTATCGGCAATGGCTATTGCTTTATTATAGTATAAAACGGCATTTACCTTATCTCCTGTATTTTTATAATGTGAAGCAAGCATTATGAGAAGATCATAATTATCGGGATTTTTCCTGAGTCCCCCGTTAAGCAGAGCTGGAACTTCATCCAGTTTTTCCCTGTAACTCTGGGTGTATAAATCATACAGAGCCCTGTAATTATTTATATTTTCCGAAGCAAGCGAAAGCACTTTCTTCATATAACCCTCCGCCAAAGGATAATCCTTTATGTAATACTGATGTAAATTTCCAAGGTTGGCATAAGCGACACTGGTGTCTGGCGATATTTTTACCACGTATTGCCACGCCTCTTTTGCTCCTTCGTAATCACCCGTCCCTTTGCGCCAAACACCGAGCTCAAGCCATTTATCAAGGGCCCCGGGATTCACCTTAAGGTTAGCTACCAATCCCGCAATTTTTTTGAGCATTATTTCCTTAGCTTCAGGAGAAAACTCGTTCGCACCCCCAAACACGACGGGGCGGTCTAAATCGGGTATCGGTACCCCCTCCGATAGTGGAACCTGTTCTATTTTTGCTTCTCCCGTGCCGAAGACCCCCTCACCGATGATATTACCGGCAGTACTCAAACGGTCGCTTTCCTTCTCTATTTTATAAAGACGGTACCCATAAAATCCCAAAATCCCCAAAATAACCGCCGTCAATATAACCGCAACAAGGGGCGAATTTTTTATCCGTGAAATATCAAACATCCACAGATTGTAACGGGAAAAAGAGCTTAAGGCAATTGCCGGTCTTTCCATATTTGGCTAAATAAAATACCCCTCCCCGCTTGCAGGGAGGGGTATTTTGACAAACCAAAAACCTCCCTTTTGGGGGGAGGTTTTTTGGCGCTCTTTTTGTTTAACCGAAATCCCTATCACAAGTAAGGACAACGGATTTAGAAAGTAGCTGTTTACTGATTACTGGGCTCGGTTGAAACTCAAGCCACTTGAAGGCAAACCTGGTACTCCGTAACCATTCGTCCAGTCGTCATGAAGCGCGGCTGAAGTCGTGGTTGCGTTTGGCGACCAGATTAAGCTCCCTCCAGTGAGGTTGCCCGACAAATCCATCAATCCTGTTCCACCTTGTGTCCAAGCTGAAGCAAGAGCGGGATAAGCTGAATCGCCAGAAAGCGTGGTGTTGACCGAGTAAGCAGTTCCTGTGCCGGCTACTGTTCCCTTAAGCTCAAAGTAATACGTTGAGCCAGCAGGAATGTTAATCACGGCTGAAGGCGTGATTGTTACCGCGCCTCCTGTGCCAGGATTGGTGTTTGAAGTAGCAATCTGGCCGGAAGTGAATCCGGAAATACCTGAAGAATAGGTTCCTTCGGTAAATCCGAATAGGTTTACGCCTAGAACTGTCGCTCCTGTTGTCGACATGGTGAACTTGAGCTGGTTAATGCCAACTCCGCCCCTTGAATTTGCCGTAACCTTGAAGCGCATCAATCTACCGTCCGTAACGCCGTTACCGCTTAGGGTATCAAGCGCGAAGGTCGGATACGACTTAAACATGCGAACGCCTGTGAAAGCCGTGGAACCTGATGCGTTGATTGTTCCGCCCGAGTTGTAACCGCTACCTTGAGTGCCTGTGGTATCCGAGCCGTTAACGTCTACGGCTATGAGGGCTCCCTGGGTTCCAGGACCTGTGCCGCCAGTCGCGCTGTCTATCGCAGCCAAGTCAAGCTTCACGGTAAGATCCTTGTCGGCATCTTTCGGAAGAGTGACTGGAGATGATAGCGTCGAGGTTGCGTATAGGCCACCTGAAGTGAAGGTTGCTGAACCTACCTGCGCCGTGCCATCCCAGATAGAAACCTGTACTAGGTCGCTAGCGGAGCTTGAAGCACTAAGCGCGGTTGAAGTGGAATTCAATTTGAGTCCAATTCTGTTCAAAGTAACCGCTTCGTTTGTCGCGCGGAAGCGAATCACACCAACCGTGTTGCCAGTTGAACCGGCAGCAGCAACCGCGTATGAAGGGCTTGAAGGCGACGTGGTGACAGCGAGGGAACCGTTAGCAATGGCTAGAGAGGCGCTTGTTACGGCACCGCCCGTCGCTGTTACTCCTGTTCCTGAGGTTACACCCGTAACTGTAGGATTGGTCACGCTCGTGGTCATTGTCCACGTGTATGAACCTGTCGCGGCTGACGAAACATTACACTTGAGCGCCAATGTCTTTACTGTTCCTTTTGTGACAATAAGCATCTGGTCAAATGTGATTGTTTCCGCTGTTGCGACCGCTGACGGGTTCAATGCCGTTGAATTCAAGAGCGCTGATCCGTCGAATACCTGGCAACCTGATATTCCGGTTGGAGGATTCGTGTGAGAAAGCGCGATTGATGAGAAACGGACATCTTCGCCTGACTGCGTAGCGTCAAACTGAAGGTTGGCGAATGTCACCGTGCCGCCTGAAACAATGTTTGAGGCTACCGGTGTCGTTCCCATGGTAACTGACAATGCAGCCGATTTGACCGTCATTGTGTTCATGTTAACCACTGAACTGAGGGCAGTAAGAGAAATCGTGTTTCCCGTCGTCTGTCCCGTAACGCTCGTCCAGTCAGTTACCGGCGTCGTTGACGCTATAACTGTCTGTCCGTTTGTGGTGGAAGTGTGCATCTTTCCTTTCAGGGTATAGACTCCCTTACCGATTGGGTAAGTTATTGTATCCGAGAAAGTAACCTTCTGAACTGAACCGCCTGTATCCGCCACTGCGTCAACAGGACCCGCGACTACGTTTCCGTTAGGACCGTAGAGGGCGATGTTCGTCATAAGATTCGTGCTGCCAACTGTTCCTCCGAAGTGGAATACCGAGCTTTGGACCGAAATCGGCTCGCCTTTGAGGTCAATTTCATATCCGCCCAATACCTGATTCGGGACGTTGATTGCAACATTCTGCGCGGCAACCGAGGTCGCCTTCGCTACAGTAGTTACTGAACCTGAAGAAACGGTAATCTGAACGCCAAAGAAGAACGGAGTGCCGGTCGTAAATGCCGAGGCACTGGTTCCTGATCTGGCCGGAACAGCTATCGCACCTGAGGCTGTCGGCGTAATGCCGTAGCCGTAGGTTTCTCCGGTGATGTTTATGTCAGTAGCTTTATAAATGTCAAAAATGACAGTTCGTCCAGCCGCGCTGGTGCCGATAATGTCTCCCTGGACATATATATCCTTACCAAGACCCTTATCAATGACGATTCCTGAACCGAAGACGGCCGTATAGTACTTGCCGTCAGCCGATACTGTCGTCGGATAAGCGGTGCCGTCAACATAAGTCATTACGTTGGCGAGGTCACCTGCTCCGGCGGAACCGGTCTGATTCCAGCGGATTGACTTGACTCGGATTTGCTCTGCTGAACCTGCCTGCAGGCGAATCGCCGCGAACTTGTAGTTTGAAGTTCCGATTTCCTTTGACTGTCCGGATCCCGGGTCATAAGAAGATGACTGGAGAGGTGCCGTACCAATCGTAAGCGTCGAGTTGATTGTGTGGTAAGCGCCGACAATCGGAAGAGAACCTGAAACCGTGCCGTTCGTGTTGACTGCGTTGACCTGAAGAGCAACCACCTGTCCGGCGTAAACTGCGCCGTTTGCTACCGTGGTCATGTTACCCGCGATTGTCATTGTGCGAGATGTTCCCGCCTTAACGACAAACGGATCGCCGACCGTAGTCTGGTGATTTGAATTCAGCGTCTTCGCAATGCCGAGCTGGGAGCCATTTTCATCAACGAGGGTTACTCCTGAGAAAACAGCGTCTTGAGCAGCGCCGACGCGTTCAACCGTAATGCCACTAACCGTGACATCGTTTGAACCGGCGGTCAGGGTCACTTTCGTGAAAGGAACCCTTGACGCTCCGACTGATGTTCCTGTAGTTCCCACAATCGCCAAACCGTTTGAAGGCTGGGCTGCGGCCGCTACTGAAAGCGCTCCTCCCGTTGTCGGGACTGTGCCTGGTACGGTCGGTGTAGTCGGTGTGGTCGGCGTGGTTGCCACCATTCCATTCGCGAATGCGCGAGATGATGGACCAAAATATCCCGTACCGCTTGAGAGACCGACTGGCGTCAAGACCGAAGCCGCGTATTTCTCCTGCCATTTAACGACAGCTGCTTTGGTTTTTGCCCCAAAGTAACTGGTCTCACCGCCCGGAGAACCCGCGCCCGTTGAAGACACCTGCGTGTCCGCGCTTTCGTTAAGGAACTTCTGCAGATCCATAACGTCAGAGCCTGACATACCCACCTTCAGATTTCTCGTGAAGTTGTAGGTGGCTGCGTTTGCGATTGAAGCTGTCGCGATTCCGACAAGCGTCGCCACTAAAGCGATGCCAACCAGAACCAAGACTGCTATCGCGATTTTGTTTCTTGTTAAAATATTACTCATAAATTAAATCTACTTATAAACTAATAATTCCAACCTACGGAAAAACCATAAAGCCAGAATTACTGCCGCACGAATAAATTAGGTTCGACGTCGCTAATGTGTTCCGTGCGTTATTAACCTGACTCGCACAATTGTGTTGCCACAACTGCTTGAGCTAGCTTGCTATTTTAGTGTGCCAGAATCTTTCATTGGCCACCCGTATCAACCGTGACTGAAATCTAATTCGCTATTCAATTTTCAATGAACATCATCCGTACAACCTTGTAGTCTTCCAATGACACCCAATAAACCTAAGTCGGCGCGTCAGAGCACTGCCGACCTGAAGTTCATTATAGTACATTTACGACTATATACCGCAATCTTATTGTGGATAACTAAAAAGGGCTTAATTTAAGCCATTTATACTTTTGAGTTATCTCGTCCTAAGATTAGATAAAATCGAGCCAAAAGTCAATAAATCCTTAATTGACAACATTCAGTTGTGATTTGCTAATCAATTTTGGCTTTGCGCCCGAAAATACGTGCTAAGCAATTAAATATCTACTCCACCTTTTTTCACCCTCTTTCTTAATAATACCCTTAGATACAAGCGCCAAAAGCTCCCTTTGTATTGTTTTCTCGCTACACCCATGTATTTCGCCGGATAAATCTTTAATCATTACGTCCCCTTTATTCTTGATTATTTCCAATATTTCTTCTCGTCTCATGCTTTTTGGCCTTTTAGAAACGTCGTCTTTCTGGTACCTCGTGTTAAATTTTTTAGTCAAAATTTGGCCTCTGTTTGTAAAGGACAATTCATCTTGTTTGTCCTTTATATTATTTTGTCCTTTATCGTGGGATATACTGGCAACGTAGTCTACTTTGTCTTTTAATCTAGGCAAGGTCTCCGCGGAAGAAAAATTATCTTCTTTTTGGCCAAAAAAATCACTGCCAATATTTATTTCGCCGGAGAGATGTTCCCTTATTCCCTCAATTGAGTTAAGCAGTTTATTCAAACTATCGTACTCTCGCTTAAGCACGGAGTAATTCATCTTTGAGATAAGGTCGATTGAAGCAGTAACAGTAAGCAGGCTGACTATGCTCCCTATGGAATTAACTATCTTTCTGTAAATACCAGCACGTTCAGAAGGTAAAGACATTCTTGCAGGATGCATGGATGACAAAAATTCTACTCCCTGTTCCCGTATTTTAATCTTTATTGGATCAGTATCAGGGATTAGACTAGTCACCATATAAGTGGCAGTGACCAACTTTTCCGCCAGCAACAAAGCTTCTTTATTTTTACCGTTATCGACCGATACCGTATTTAACGCTGGAATATCGGTGGAAACAGGATAGTCTGATCTCTTTGAGGATATATTATGTCCCTTAGTTATTATGTCCTTTTCTATTGTGTCCTTTTCTTTGTCCATGATGTCCTTTATAGAAAACGTCTCTTAGCTTCTAGTTTTGTCCATTATATATAGGACAAGAAATAAGTAAAGTATAAAACATAAAGCGTAAAACTTTAAAGAGCATGAACAAACAACGGTTTATGACTACTTGTTTATCCCATGTTTTACGTTACAAGTTATAAGTTACATGTTTTTGCGTGTTATAATTGCGTAAATGTCCAAAAAGAAACAGGGAAAATCTGTAGGAAATAATAAAGAAGTTTCGGGCAAGGGAATCGCCCTTAAGACAGGCTTTTCTGACTTAAAAGAGGAAACCAGGTACGGAGTGTTTTCTATAATTTTTTTTGTAATATCCTTGTTTTTTATTTTAGCCTCCCTCGGAAAAGCTGGTGTCGCCGGTAACACCACTTACGGGCTCCTGAACAAACTTTTCGGCGTGGGATACTTCCTTCTTCCTACCCTTCTTGTTCTTCTTTCGATTTCATTCCTGCGTTCAGTGCGCCCGCACTTTGCTGCTTCCAATTTCTTTGGCTCGCTTCTCTTTTTGCTATCTGGATTAGGACTTATTTACTTATCCGTGGGTGGCAGTGCCGGAGGTATTGTGGGTTCCGCTATAGCCTACCCATTCCTGCGTTTCTTTGATTTATATGCCAGCTTTATTTTTCTATCGGCAATTTTTGTCGCATCGCTTCTCATGATGTTCGACGCCAGACCCAAGCTCGAACACCTCATGTTTTGGAAAAAGACAGGTGCCGACGAAAAAATACTGGAGGAGCCCGAGGAAATAGAAATTATAATAAACGGTGAGGCTAAAGATACCCCCGAAGAAAAAGGGGTGGAAAAAGAATCTGCGGAAACCAACATTGCCTCAATGCTCAGTTTAGGCAAGAAGAAAAGCGAAGACGAAGAAATTTTCATAAAGCCTAGGGGACTACGGATTCTATCCGAAGAATTCTCCCCTCCCCCGCTTTCACTACTTGAGAGAGACAAGGGGAAACCCGGAGTCGGAGACATAAAAGCAAACGCAAATATTATAAAACGCACCCTTCAAAATTTCGGAATAGACGTGGAGATGGATGAGATATCAATCGGCCCTACTGTTACGCGGTACGCCCTAAAACCGGCCGAGGGAGTCAAGCTCTCCCGCATAGTCGGCCTGCAAAACGACCTTTCTCTCGCTCTGGCCGCGCACCCAATCAGGATTGAAGCGCCCATTCCTGGCAAATCTCTGGTTGGAATTGAAATACCAAACACCGTCAAAGCAACGGTGGGACTAGCGACTCTTTTCTCCGACGAAAAATTCGAGAACGGAGGGAAACCTCTTCTGGTCGCGCTTGGACGCGGCGTTTCCGGAAAAGCCTACTTCGGCAATCTGGCTAAAATGCCACACCTCCTTATTGCCGGAACTACCGGCTCGGGAAAATCCGTGACCATCCATGCTCTTCTCACTTCCCTTCTATACAGAAGTTCGCCTGAAGACCTAAAGCTTATACTCATAGACCCAAAACGGGTTGAGCTCACTTTGTACAATAAACTTCCTCACCTTCTGACGCCGGTTATAACCGACGCCAAAAAAGCAATTCTTGCGCTCAAATGGGCAGCTAAAGAAATGGACAGACGTTACGATATTTTGGAGGCTGAAACAGTTCGCGACATTGAGTCATACCATGAGAATGTGGTCGTGCCGGCATACAAGACCTACCGAGAAAAGCACAAAAATCCGGACGGCGACTTTACCGAACTGCCGGAAAAGATGCCCTACATTACCATTATTATCGACGAATTGGCGGACATCATGGCCACATACCCGAGGGAACTTGAAGCCGCCATTGTAAGACTGGCTCAGATGTCGCGGGCGGTCGGCATTCACCTCATGGTCTCAACCCAACGACCAAGCGTAAACGTCATAACCGGACTTATTAAAGCCAACATACCTTCGCGCATCGCGCTCCAGGTTTCCTCGCAGATAGATTCGCGGACAATTTTGGATACCGGCGGGGCAGAAAAATTATTGGGTGCCGGAGACATGCTTTATCTATCAGGAGATATGTCCAAACCGGAGAGAATGCAATCCGCTTTTATCTCGGAAGACGAAGTAAAGCGCGTGGTGAAATACCTAGCCAACCAGTACAAAGACATGCTTCCGGATGACATTGAACTTTCAAACGGTACGATTTCCGCCAACAAATCGATCTTTGAGACTTCGCTCGACGGAGAGGAAACTCTGGAGGAGGACGATAATCTCTACGAGGATGCGAGAGAGGCAGTCGTTAAGGCCGGCAAAGCTTCTTCCTCATACTTGCAAAGAAAGTTGAAGGTAGGCTACGCGCGCGCGGCCAGGCTGATAGACATGCTTGAAGAACGAGGCGTCATCGGTCCGGGCGAAGGAGCTAAACCGCGGGAAGTACTCATTAAAAACGAGGAGGCCGTGGGCAATTCCTACGAAGAGGACACTCTTGTATGATTCTTGGCGACCGCAAAAAATTCATACTGAAAGCGGTGTTTATCGTAATTATCCTGTCTTCCACGGGAACATACGCATATTTTAAAACGCGCGACATCCTTTTGGGCCCAACTATTACCTTATCCAGTCCGGAAAACGGAACGACTCTTGAGAAAAGCACTATAGCGGTAAAAGGCACAGCAAAAAATGTTTCATACCTTTTTCTGGATGATAGGCCGATATTCATAGATGAGCAGGGAAATTTTTCGGAATCAGTGGCGCTTTTGCCTGGGTATAATATAATTTCCGTTAAGGGCGAGGATCGGTTTGGAAAGAAGGAGGAAAAAATTGTCCAAGTGGTGTTAAAGGAATAATAATGTAAAATGATAAATGTTTAATTTCTAGATAATTTCTTAATGCATTAATTTTAAAATTGATTCATTAATACATTATTTTGAAATTTGAAATTAAAAATTAGAAATTAATTTAAGATATATGGCATACGGGAAAAAACCGGCACCCAAGAAAGAAATAGGCAGTTCTATTGACGACACTATCAAAGAAATCCAGACCAAATTCGGCGAAGGAGCAATCATGAAGCTGGGCGACAAGCCCCACGTAAATATAGATGCAATACCGACTGGTTCAATCGGGCTTGATTTTGCGCTCGGAGTGGGAGGACTCCCTCGCGGGCGCATAATTGAAATATTCGGACCGGAATCTTCGGGAAAAACAACTCTTACTCTTCATGTCATCGCCGAAGCCCAGAAAAAAGGCGGCGTCTGCGCTTTTGTTGATGCCGAACATGCCATGGATCCGGAATACTCCAAAAAGCTCGGCGTGAAAATAAACGAGTTACTTATTTCCCAACCGGATACCGGTGAACAAGCTCTTGAAATAGTGGAAAGTCTGGTCCGCTCGGGAAAAATCGACGTTATTGTCGTGGACTCTGTCGCTGCGCTTACCCCGAAAGACGAGATTGAGGGTGATATGGGTGCACACCATGTCGGCAAGCAGGCAAGGCTCATGTCGCAAGCGCTCAGGAAATTGACCGCTATAACGGCGAAGAGTAAGACCGTGGTCATATTCATAAACCAAATCCGCATGCAAATTGGCGTTATGTTCGGCAATCCGGAAACAACCACAGGAGGCAAGGCCCTGAAGTTCTATACTTCCGTACGTATAGATATCCGCCGCATCGCCCAGATTAAAAAAGGAGAAGATG
>CAYHZS010000016.1:0-15028 GCA_964361185.1 uncultured Candidatus Saccharibacteria bacterium | reverse complement strand
AATGCGGGTATGGTTTAGTGGTAGAACACGTCCTTGCCAAGGATGAGACGGGAGTTCGATTCTCCCTACCCGCACATTTCACAATGTTTGTCTGTTATAATCCTTTACAAAAAAACTAAATGTTATTTAGATAGACGGAAAAAAAAGGGTTTTTGGCAAAATCTGTGGATAACTAAGTGGATATGTGTATAAAAGACATTATAGACATATGAAGTCCTTGTCTTATATAAAAAGTACAAAAACTGATAATATGTTGATAAATAGGTAGTTTTTAGGCTTATTTATCATGAAAATAGAAATAAAGTGACCGATATGTGTTTCACGTGAAACATACTGGCTTAAATTAACTATTTTGGACAAAACAAAGAAAGATACAGGCAAAATAGGGGAGTTACTTGTCTCTCACCACCTAAAAAAGCTCGGCCATAGTATTTTAGGCATGAATTACAGGAAAAAATGGGGAGAAATTGACGTTATTTCTCAAAAAAGTGGCGTAATTCATTTTGTTGAAGTTAAGACTGTTTCTTGTGAAACCCTTGATGAAGGGCAATACTCGTATTCCCCGGAGGAAAATGTTCATCCTGAAAAACTTAAACGCCTGCACCGGACCATTCAAAGCTATCTCTTGGAAAAAAGGAACTCCGAGGATTCACCGTGGCAATTGGACGTTGCCGGAGTATTTTTAGATATTGATGGGAAAAAGGCACGTGTGCGAATTACGGAAAATATTGTAGTTTAAATACTAAAAAAGCGTGTTAGTATATAAAAATTACTCATGTTAACAAGGAGCAGTATGTCTCAGTAGATTTAACGGACTGTCGTATATTCCAGTAGTCGCGTGCGTGGGACGAACGTTTTGTCGGGGTGTCGTATATCCCAGTAGTAAAGAATACCGCAGTACTAGAGAGTACTCAGTACACGGCAAGCTCACTACGGGGCGGGCCGGTAGTACATGTGCTTCTTGCCCGCCAAAATTTTAACGGAGAGTAGTATAGTGGTAGTACACGTGCTTTGGGAGCACGTAGTCCGAGTTCGATTCTCGGCTCTCCGATTGTTTAAAAATTTAGGCGGGTGAAGGAGCACGTAGACAGGGTTCAATTCCCTGCACCCCGACAAAACGCTCGTCCGGAAGTTCCATATTGTTTCCGTGAGAATTTCCATCAGAAATTTACGTTGACCGGGTTTACCCTGTTAAATAATTTTGGTTACAAAATTTAGGCTGGAATCCTATTTAACAGGGTGAAATTCCCAGTAGCCCGAATGAAGACAATGTCTAGGATTTTATTGGAGAAACTAGAAAAAGAGGGGAGTGTTCTTTTTCATGGCTCAGGATACAAAACCGAAACGCTTGAACCTCATCAAGCTTACAATTTTGCTGACGGTCATAAAACAACGGATGATAAACCAGGAGTGCATGCTACTCCTTTTGCTGAGATAGCGATTTTCATGGCTGTTGTGAATAAAAATAATCTGAAAAACTTCAGAAGCAGTTTTAGCTATACAAACAAAGGTTTGTTTTTCCGCATGACCAAAAAAACGCGCGATCAGATTTCCAACGCGACAATCGGTTATGTTTATATTTTGCCTAAAGATAAGTTTATAAAACGTTCTCCCGCCGAATATATTTCATATGATTCAGTTATTCCGACTCAGATAATAAAGGTAAACGGAGATGATTTGCCTAGCGAGATAAGCATTATTCCGGAATAAATTTTGGTCAGCTTATTGACTGGGAGTACTTGTGCTCTCCACGGCGGTGGTTAGGGTTTTAATCAAAGAGGGGAGACCTTTCTCTCTGAATACGGAAAGTGATTTTACAGGGTCTTTATTCAAGAATTCGCCCAAGCTTTCCCCAGTGCTTTTTTTGAAACTGCGGTCTATGTGAGCCAAAGATATAGCCATTAAGTCGCGTTCACCGGTTGTTGCTCCCTGGGTTACAGTCGTAAGTATTCCATCCAGTCGTCCGGTCCATTGGTTCACGGAGCTTCCGCCGGAGACGCCCTTCTGGGCTAGGATATTTGAACCTACCGAAAAAGCATCCACGTTTTCTTTGTCATTGAAATAATATAGTTTTGTAAGAAATGACGGACTTGAGGTGAGCCACAGATCCCTTTGGGTCTCTATTCCCCCTAAAAAATTTGCCGGATAGCCCGAAAGGAGAACAGGAACGTCACCCGTAATATTTTTTTGGTCAGTTTCTATTTCGACGAAGGGGAAAGATTCCGGCAAAGGATTTCCATTTGCCGAACCGGTGATTAGGAGCAGGGCGAAGTCATTTTCTCCCGTACCCTCAGGGTGTTCCTGCTTGATCATCTTGGCGTTATCCGCGAGCCATTGGGCGGGAAAGTAAAGCAAGTCTATTTTGTAAGCCGTAGTCGCAGGGCTTCCGGTTCTGCCGACACAAGAGATAAAGTCCTTTATCTCGTAGTCTTTAAGGAGCATATATTGTACTACGTGCGCATTGGTTAAGATGATTCCGCTCTTGCTTATTATAATTCCGCTACCGCTTATAGGCTGCAAATCTCCTCCTGTTTTTGTGACGCATAGGATATTGACGATAGAAGCACGGACTCTTTTATGGAGCTCTTCGAGGGGAATAAGATCCTTTGGTTTTATCTGGACAGGAGATGGGGGAGAGGGCTTGGCCCTTGCTTCAATTGCCGGGTTTTTTTTCGGAGCCAATTTAGGAGCGGGCGCAGGTTCAATTTCTTTATCTTCGGCTATTTTGAGGATTGCCCCAACTGGCCTTGTGGTCGTGGCCACTTTGGCAACCGGATAAATTGGTTTTGGCACAGAAGATTCTGTTGGCGCCGTATAGGAGGCAGGGGAGAAAATCGTAATTATCCCCGCCAGAAAGGCTGATATTTTTGCCAGAAAGGCGTTCATACCGGCCAATTATATCAGACAAACTTTCTTTTGTTTTGGATTTGTTGTAAGTTGTATAAATTACTAAGCGGGATTAGTTAAATGGTATAACATCAGTTTTCCAAACTGAGATCGGGAGTTCGATTCTCCCATCCCGCACATTATGAAAACGGCCCATAGTTCCTGGGCTGTTTTCATAATGCAGGCGGAGAATCGAAAGACGGACTCCGACGTAGGTCGGGGGAGTCGGGGTCGCGCAAAAATTCGGCAGAATTTTATACGTGACCGATTCTCCCATCCCGCACCAAAATCAAAAAACCCCGCACGATGCGGAGTTTTTTGATTTCCTCTAGAGAAAATTCTTACTTAACTGCGTCTTTTAATGCCTTGGCTGCGCGGAACTTAGGCACATTCATGGCTTTGACCTGTACCGCTTCTCCGGTGCGAGGATTACGCGCCGTGCGAGCTGCGCGCTTCTTGACTGAAAAGATGCCAAGACCTGCAACTGATACTTCTTCTCCTTTCTTAAGCGTGCTTGCGATTGTATTGATTATTGAATCAACAACTTGTTCGGCCTGTACTTTCGTACCGCCCACAATGCCGTGAACAACATCTGCGAGACCTGCTTTATTCATATTTTTTAAAAAATTAAAATTATTAAATTCTCGACCAACTTACTTTTGATTCTGAAGTCCTGAATAAGATTATATAGTAAGCCATATTTTCCGCAATACCATAAAAAACAAGCTTGTTTTTTATGGTATTGCGGAAAAATGTAACGTAAAACTCGTAGCGCAAAACATTGGATTTATACGTTGCAACAAAAAGTACTATTAAACAAAATAGCCTTACTTTGTAAGGCTATTTTGAAAAGTTACACGCTATACGTTACAAGTTACACGATTCCTACCTCGCGTACTCTATGTTTCTTGATTCCCTTATGACAGCGATTTTTATTTCACCGGGGTATTTAAGCTCTTTTTCCACGCGCAGGGCTATTTCACGGGCCATTTCTTTGGCTTGTATGTCGGTCACTTTCTCGGGATAGACGAATACACGTACTTCACGGCCGGCTTGGAGCGCGTATGTCTTCTCCACTCCTTCGAATGAATTGGCTATGGCCTCGAGGTCGCCCAGTCTTTTTATGTAATTTTCCACCGTGTCGCGCCTGGCTCCGGGGCGTCCGCCGGAAATAGCATCAGCCGTTTGCACAATAATGGACTCGATGGTTTCATAAGGATATTCTTCGTGATGCGACTGCATGGCTTGGATAATACGGACATCGGCACCGAATTTCTGGAGTATTCTCCTGCCTATTTCCACGTGCGTGCCTTGAACTTCGTGATCAACGGCTTTGCCCAGATCATGAAGAAGGGCTCCAGCTTTAGCTATTGTCACGTCCGCGCCCAACTCTTCAGCGAGCATTGCCGAAATATGCGCCATTTCAAGCGAATGCTGAAGCACATTTTGTCCATAACTTGTGCGGAAATACAAACGTCCTAAGATTGAAATAATTCTCGGATCAAGGTTAAACAATCCGCATTCATACACGGCCTGCTCCCCCTTTTCTTTGATGATTTTGTTTATTTCAGTTTTGGCTTTCTCGAGCATCTCCTCTATTTTTACCGGCTGAATGCGTCCGTCCAAAATCAGGTTTTCAAGAGCAACTCGCGCAATCTGCCTGCGCACCGGGTCGAAAGAAGAAATGATAATGGAACCCGGAGTGTCGTCAACGATTAGTTCAACTCCAGCCGCGCGCTCAAAAGCCCTTATATTTCGGCCTTCCTTGCCGATTATTTTGCCTTTGATTTCCTCGTTGGGAAGAGAAACAGAAGTGGTCATGACCTCCGATGCGGTGGAAGAGGCCAGTCTTTGTATTGAAGTGGCCAGAATGTCTTTGGCTTTGCGGTCCAGCTTGTCCGCGCTCGCCATTTCAATCTTCTGCATGCGGACCATTAAATCTTCTTCGTATTTTTTCTCTACATCTCGAAGTATTTCATCTTTCGCGGTTTCAACCGTCAGGCCGGAAATCCTTTGAAGCTCCTCCTCTTTTTCTTTTTCCAGCACCTCGGCTTTTTCCTTGAGACGCTTTACTTCCTCTATTTTTGTCTTTATGTTTTCAGCTTCCTTGTCGAATTCACGCTGGCGTTCGTCAAGAAAACCCTCTTTTTTTATAAAGCGTTCCTCCGTCTTCTTGAATTCAGTTTCATGCTTTTTCTCTTCCTCACGCAATTCAGCGAGCCGACTCTCGGCTTTCTTGGTCGCATCGTTGATTATTTTGGTGGATTCTTCTTTTGCGACAAGCAGGGTTTGCTTTATCTCAAGCTCAATGGAGCCTTTTTTGCCCAAGGTAATAATCCAGCGCAGAAAATAGCCGACAGCTATGCCGGCAATACCGGCAACTCCCGCGAGTGCCAGAACAATTTTTAAGCTCATAGACGTTTCAGGCGCCAAATGAGCCGACTTCCTTTAGTAGTTTAATACAACTCCCTTTTTTCGAGATTCCGCAGAAATGTCTTTAATATAAGGAAAATTAGGCAGTAAAGCAGTAAACATTTATTTGAAGCAAGCTTTTTGGCGAAAAAATTAATAAGATAACACTTTTATATTAGCATAATTCTTGGCCGGTTACAAAGGGTAAGCAAAAATCCCCCCCGAGCTTGTCGAGGGGGTAGATTTTTGCTTGAGAACCAGTATTTTACCTACCATTCTTCTCTTTTTCGGGGTGAGTTCCGGCGAATTCGCGCGATTTTATGATGTCATCAACCAGGCCGTACTTTTTGGCCTCTTCGGCGGACATGAAATAGTCGCGATCGGCATCTTTTTCTATCGTGGCAAGAGGCTGGCCGGTGTTTTTGGCGAGCATTTTATAGAGATTCTCTCTGGTGCGGAGAATATGTTTGGCGGAAATGGCAATGTCGGAAGCTTGTCCCTCGGCTCCTCCCATGGGTTGATGAATCATCACTTCGGCGTTTGGCAGAATAAATCTTTTGCCCTTGGCCCCGGCAGAGAGAATCATGGCGCCCATTGAAGCGGCCATACCGATACAGGTGGTGGAAATGTCTGGCTTGATGAAATTCATCGTGTCTAAAATGGCAAGCCCAGCCGTGACGGAACCACCGGGAGAGTTAATATACAGGGAAATATCCCGCTTTGGGTCTTCCGAGGCGAGGAATATGAGCTGGGCGATAACTATGTTTGAAACATAATCGTCTATTGGCCCGCCCAAAAATATGATGCGTTCGCGTAGCAGACGGGAATAGATATCATAAGCGCGTTCGCCGAACTGACTTTTCTCGATAACTGTTGGTATTAGCATGGTTTTATTGGCTGGTTACAAGGGGAGTATAGCAAGAAACGGTTTTTTGGCGTACTTGACAATGGTGTAATTATATGCTATCCTGCGGGAAGGTTAATTTTCCTTTCCATATCCCGAGGTGGAGGTTCCATGATTAAGACAATTTTTCTTGTTTTGGCTCCAGTTTCATTTCTAATCGGGGTGCTAGCTGTGGCTCGCGTCAGGAAAAACCAAAGGATAGGGAGGGATACAACCACAGCCTCAAAACTGGTTGTGGGGTCAGCATTTGTTTTTTTCATCCTTTTTGTTCTGACGATGGTAGTTCCATAAATGCTCGGGGGTGGACGGATGTTTACCGCGGGTTTTAAAAGCGAGAAAGGTCCCGTCGCGAACGAAGTCGGCCGAAAGCGGAACCAAACAAATACGATTGCGGTTGTTGCTTAACTCGTATAGCTAAGCGAGATCGTGGCCGGTTCGCAGATAAACCACGGAGCATCTTCCACCCCTGCAAGGCGGAAGTTTTATTGACAAGCATTATTTTAGAGGGAGGAAGAAAATGGAAGACCTTGTGAATCTGTACGCAATCACCACTGGGGTGGTTGTGCTCGTAGTCGCGCTCTGGGCTTGGGTCATGGCTCTTGGTTTTATTGTTGGCCAAGAGAGGGGTGTAGCCATTGCTTTCTGGGGCCCCGTTCGGGCTATCAGTCGGGTGGCCCGGTGGTTGATCTGTACAACGGTTCGACCCGCCCGCCAAGTGATTGGTAGATTGCTCGTTGCCCTCGGCAACAGGATCCGGGGATAGTAATGCAAACGGGGGCGGCCATCACGGCCGCCCTTTTCTTTTTATTGATATTCTCGCCGCAAAATGCCAGTATTTTCTCAGTATATAGATTACAACCGAGAGGGGAACATGGATAAGCCAAAGTTAACCCTTATCCAAGGGGGCAAGGGCGAAGGTAGGAGCAGAAATGAAAAAGCGGTCGCCGAAAGGAAGAAGTCGCTCTACAAGAGAATGACCAGGGTGGACAGAATCAGGGAGAAGGTTTACATAAAGATTTCCATGACCATGTCCGGCTGGGTGCCATTTAGCCTCAAGTTTTGGGCGCTTGGCAAACTCGGCGCTTTGCACGGGAAGTACGATTATCCCAGCGAAGATGATTCCGTCCAAGTCGCCAATTACAGGTAAGAGGGGAATTCAAGGGCAGCTCCGGAGCTGCCCTTTTTGTTTGTCGTATTTTGTGTTTAAGGGCTTTTCCTATAAGCTGAAACCTAACAGCTAAAAGTTGTTTATATGCGATTACACAGATTTTTCATAGAAGAGGAATTTAAAAAAGTTTCAAGTTTTACGCTTCACGATCCACGATTACTCCACCAATGGCGGAATGTTTTTAGGTATGGGGTGGGGGACAGTATGATTTTATTTGATGGGAGCGGGGACGATTATGTTTGCGAAATAATTTCGCTCGATAAGAAAGAAGCGGAACTGAAAATTACGGAAAAGAAAAAAGGAATTGTTCCCGATAGAGAAGTATGGTTATTCTTTTCTTTGATTAAAAAAGACAATGTGGAAATGATTTTACAGAAATGTACGGAACTTGGTGTTTCTCATTTCGTGCCGATTATAAGCGAGCGGAGCGCACCCGCGCAAACTTTTTCTGCTGAAAAACTTAGGCGGGCAAGAAAAATTTTAATTGAAGCAAGCGAACAATGCGGACGGAGCAGTTTGCCAGAATTGTCGGATGTGATGTCGCTTGAAAAAGCAATTGAAAACTATCACAGCAAAATATCTTTCCTCGCATTTGACCCATCCGGAACCGAATTTAATGTTTTACGTTCTACGCTTAACGTTCCAGGTTTAATAATTGGTCCCGAGGGAGGATTTGCGGAAAATGAAATTAATCTTTTTAAACAAAAAAATATTATGATTTATTCATTGGGCGACCTGACATTGCGCGCGGAAACCGCGGCGATTGTTGCTATTTGCAAAATACTGGGGTAAATTTTATTCATCACTAGTTCATTTGGTAGGAGGCAACCATGGGTACGGAGCAGAAATTGGAACCGGGCGTCACTAGGATTCAAATCTTAAGCGCGGGAAGAGAAGAAGATCTCGGGCTCGGAATGTATCTTGGCGAAGAGCCGATTGAAGGAACCGATTTTTCCACGCCCCATTTGAGGCTTGATTCGGGGCAAGAGATCCTCGGCTGTGAATGCTGGTGGATAGTCGTCTGACGCGACCCTCTACCAACTCGCAACTGTGGGTTGCCAAACAAAAAGCCCCGACGTAACGTCGGGGCTTTTTCATTACCCGGATTTTATTACATCAGGAAACTTACAATGAGTAAGGCGACGATGTTGACTACCTTAATCATCGGGTTGATAGCGGGGCCGGCAGTGTCTTTATAAGGGTCGCCGACAGTGTCTCCCGTAACGGCAGCTTTGTGGGCATCCCCACCCTTTCCTCCGTAATTGCCGTCCTCAATAAATTTCTTGGCATTGTCCCAAGCGGCTCCGCCGGAGGTCATGGAAATCGCGACAAAAAGTCCCGTAACGATTACTCCGACCAGAAGTCCGCCCAGAGCTTCCAGTCCTAATATCCACCAGACGAGTATCGGCACCAAAACAGGAAGCAATGCCGGCACAATCATAAGTTTCTGAGCGGCGGCGGTTACTATCTCCACCGCTTTGCCGTAATCGGGTTTTCCCGTGCCCTCCATAATGCCCGGAATTTCCTTAAATTGCCTGCGAACTTCTTCCACAACTGAATGAGCCGCTTTACCGACCGCGTCCATGGCCATTGAGCCAAAAAGATAGGGAAGTAAGCCTCCGATAAAAAGTCCGGCTAGTACTTTCGGATCGCTCAAATCAAATGCCATATTTCCCAGACCGAGTTTTGCCAGCTCCTCCGTGAAGGAAGCGAAGAGTACGGTCGCGGCAAGCCCCGCGGAAGCGATAGCGTAACCTTTAGTTACGGCTTTGGTCGTATTGCCGACAGCGTCAAGCTGGTCGGTGACCTTGCGCACTTCGGGAGGGAGATCGGACATTTCCGCGATTCCGCCGGCATTGTCGGTGATGGGACCGAAGGCGTCAATGGCGATTACCACGGCGGTGAGCGAGAGCATGGACATGACCGCGATTGCCACGCCGTAGAGTCCGGCGAAATAATAAGCCGAGAGAATACCCGCGGTAATGAGGATGACCGGCATGGCGGTCGCCTGCATTGAAATTCCTAGGCCAGTGATTATATTCGTGCCGTGTCCGGTGGTTGAGGCCTTGGCAATAGCTTTTACTGGGCCGTAGTTTTTCCCGGTGTAATAATCAGTGATTACAAACATTCCAATTGTAACTATCATGCCGACAAGGGCGCAGTAAAAAAGACTCATGACTTCAAACTTCCCGTTTCCTTCCATGATTATTTTCGTCAAGGGATAGAAGGCTATGGTCGCGAGGACTACGGAAATTCCAAGCCCGCGATAGAGAACGCTCATAATCCCGTTTTCTTTTCCTCCCCTTACGAACAAAGTGGAAATGGCGCAGGCGATTAAAGCGACGCCACCCAAGGCGAGAGGATAAAGAATGGCTCCGGCAAATCCGGGGATGAGAAGCGAGCCGAGTAACATCACAGCCACGGCTGAGACGACGTAAGTCTCAAAAAGGTCGGCTGCCATTCCGGCTGTATCGCCAACGTTGTCTCCGACATTGTCGGCTATGACCGCCGGATTTCTGGGGTCGTCTTCTGGGATACCGGCCTCAATTTTGCCTACTAAATCCGCGCCCACATCCGCTCCCTTAGTGAATATGCCTCCGCCTAAGCGGGCAAAGACCGAGATAAGAGAAGCTCCGAAAGCAAGCCCAATCATCGCGCCCAAGTCTCCAGTGGCCCAGTAAAAACCTGTTACAGAAAGAAGAGCCAGAGCGGCAACCACAAGTCCGGTAACGGAAGCCGCCTTGAAGGCGCTCTCTAAGGCACTAGGAATTCCATGACGCGCCGCTTCAGCAGTTCGCACATTTGCCCGTACCGCAACAGCCATTCCTACGTATCCGGAGAAGGCGGAAACGAAAGCTCCTAGAAGAAATCCCACGGCGGCAATCCAGGAGATTAAATATCCCAAGGCAAAGAAAAAAATTAGGGCAACGAGCGAGACCACTTTATATTGCCTGACCAAATATGCATTGGCTCCTTCTTTTATTGCGCTTGCGATGTCTGTCATTCTCTTGTTGCCTTCCGGCAGGCTAAGTATTTGAGAGGCGAGAAAACCGCCGAAGCAAAGCGTTGCCAAACCCGATATAACTGTCCACAGAAAAATGGTGGATTGCATGAATTTTTAATTTAAACTATTAAATAATCGAAATACCTTATAAACAAAGAGTCTAGTATATTTTCCGTGCGCTGACAACAAATCTAGTTAACGGGTCATCATCAGCGTTGACCCTGATTTTCCAGGAGTTCAATAACTTTCTGGTTTGTGATCAGCGCCGAAAGATAAATTCGGGCGCGTGATTCATCCGCCCCTTTGTTGTGTTCAAGCAGGTGTTTCAACTCGGCCGACAGTTCTTCTTCAGGAGTTGTTACACCTTCTCGTATTCCGATTTCAGTCAAGAGAAGCTGGATTTTGGCGCGCTTGATTGCTTCGCCCTCCCATTCTTTTTTTACGGACTCTTCTGTTTTGCCGGCGTTTTTCAGATACTCGTCGAATTTTAAACCCATGCGTTCCACATCGTGTCGCAACTGATAAACAAGCTTGCTCTTTTCTTCCTCCATTATTATTTTCGGCAAATCAATTTCCGTTTTTTCCACCAAAGCATCAAGAATTTTTACCCGACGCTTTTCTTTTGCGGTTCGCTCCTTCTCTATTTTTAAATTTTCTTTCAGTTTTTCCTTAAATTCGGTGACGTCCTTGAAACTACCCAGGGTTTTTACGAATTCATCGTTAAATTCAGGAAGTATGGGCTCTGGATTTGGTTGCTGGTTATCAGTTGTAGGTTGTGGGTCAGTTTTGGGCGCTCGCATCCCAGCACCAGAGGCGCCAGTGTTTTCTGAAATTTCAGATTCGTTGTTTGGCGCCTCGGTGCGGGATTCCGCCTCGCTTTGATCAGCTTTAGGATTTGCGTGTGTTTTAACTATCCTGCTCGACTTCATTCTTCGTATCTCGTTTACAGCGCTCTCGATTTCTTTTTCCGTTACTTCGATTATCTTTTCTTTTTCAATACCAGCCGCGATCTTTTTGTAATCGGGCAGTTTTATTTCTGGCACAACAGCCGTTTTTACAGTGAAACCAAGCGGATTTCCTTTAGCAATCTTGGTTATGGAAACTTCCGGCCGGCCGATAGGGTCGAGCTTATTATCCTCGATTATTTTCGGGTACGCTTTATTTATGGCCATCTCGGCCATCTCCTCAAGAATTACCATTTCGGGTACTTTTTGGAGAAACATGTTTTCCGGAACCTTTCCCTTCCTGAAACCCGGAAGCTCAAAATTTTCCATAAGCGCCGAAAGGGCTTTTCCTCGATACCCTTCGAAAACATCGGCGGGTATTTCATCCGAGATTTCGATTTCAGAATGCGGAAGTTTTTTCAGTTTTAGGTCAGTCATTCGGCTATCCTATATTTGCCTGCCTCTTTTGTCAAAAAAATATCCGCCCATGTGGCGAATATTTTTTTGGAAGCAATCAATTCTTAGAATTGTTTTTCCAGGTTGTCCAACTCGCTTGTGACACCCACGTCCACGGCGCCTAGGTTCGACTCAAGGTCGTCTACCCCTATCTCCGTATTTCCGGCCGGAGTTGTTTTTTGCGCTCCTGGGTAATTTTTCCAGAGATAGTATCCGCCCACGGCAAGAACCAAGATTATGATTATTATCGCTAGCGTGGAACCAAATGATTTTTCCGTGTTTTGATCCATGTTATTTTTTTAATTTGCTAATTTTTATTGGGCAGTTTCTGTCGACGCACCTCCCGTCGGCGGTGTGGCAACCGGAGTGGTTGTTGCCGTCTTCTTGTTCAAGCCCATCTTTATTGACTTTATAACTTCGACCAGCGCTTTATGGGCGGCAAGAATGGATTCGTCCGCTCCTTTGCGTAAAGCTTTCAGATTTTCCGCGGCTGCCTTTGCGGTTTCCGGAGTGATTGCTCGTACTGCAGTTTCGGACAAGGCATCCACTTTCTTTTCCGCCTCGCTTATTTTTACGCGCGCTGATTCGAGCAATAACTTGGAAGTAGAAAGGTTCGCTCCTTTCTCCTCAAATTTTGCGATGCGCGCGCTTATTTCATCCGCCGATTTGGAAAGTTTGTCTATTCTTTCGTTTAGGATACTAATGGCTTTTTCGTAATAATTTTTTATCGTATCCGCACGCTTTTTCTCTTTCTCAGTTTTTAGCTTGGCGCGCTCCTCCTCCATCTTATTTTTGGTTTCTTCACGCTTATTTTCAAACTCCTTCTTCAACTCTTCACGCTTGTTTTCAAGTTCTTTCTTCAGCTCCTCACGCCTAGCCTCGGTAGCTTTCTTGAGTTCTTGGCGTTTCATCTCAGCCTCTTTCTTAAGAGCCTCTCTCTTGGTCTCTGTTTCTTGTTTTGCCGCTTCGCGCTTCACCTCTATGTTCTGCTTAGCCGCCTCGCGTTTTGCCTCCGAGGCTCTCTTAATAGCCTCTCGCTGTTCTTCTGTTTGTGAATTCATCCTCCTCAGCTGTTCCAGGTCTTTTTCTGTCGGCTGAGTTCTTACTGATTCTATGGGTGGGGGAGGAAGAACAGAAGAGCTAGTGGGAGAGGTTCCGACATTGTCTTGTGCCAAAACTAGTCCAGCTCCCAAAAAGAATAAAGTCCCTATTGTCGCGTTTGTTAAAATTTTTTTCATATTTCTCTATTTTATCGTGCCAATTAGTTTGTAAATTAATTTGTAAAAAAATAGACCTTTTATAGAGCCGGATTGTTTTCCGCTCTTATACCGAGGATTATATCAGCAATGTTGTTTATTACGAAGAGGGGATGATTTGCCACTACTGGCTTTCTATAAGGGGAGATAGCCCCTGATCAAGCGCCTGTATGCTTGTAGCGGACAAGTCCTTTCTTATTGCCTCAATATCGTCCGAGTCGTTTTGTCTGGCGAAGGAATTTATAACCGAGTCGGCCGAGATATTGACTCCGCGCGGAACTGCTCCTTTTAAGTTTGATTTTTTCCAGATATACAGCCCACCGATAATCAAGAGACTGATGATTATGATAATGGCAATGGCTGGCCCGAAAGACAGGTCTTCTTCCATAGCCTGTGTCTTGGCTGTTTGATTTTCGTCGAGCTTGTTCATTTTTTATTTTGAGGCAGAGCTTTCAGAACATTGTCCAGCGAATCCTTAGCGGACTGAAACGCTTTGGCCACGGCTTCTTTTTCAGGGTTAATAATGTTCTTTTCCAAGCGGTATAAATCGCTTGCCGTGCCGTTTGATTCTTCAGCGCTAGAAATTATTTTTGAATATGCCAGCACGCTTCGCTCGCGCGCTTCTTTGATTTTTGAATTCGCTGTTTCAAGGAGCATGCGGGCAGTCGTGGTGTCGGTTCCGCTTGCCCCCAGTTTTAAAAGCAAAGAATTCGTGCGTTCGTTCAGTCGGTCGATTCTGTGGGCGAGGGCCTGCCACCTACTGTTTAAAAGATTTGCCCTTTCGGTGACGATGGAAGCGACCCGTTCCTGATTTTTTGTTTTAACTTTGGCTTTCTCTTTCTGTTTGATTGAGAAAGCGGAAGATTCCCGCGAAGCAGGTATGTTTTTAATAGTCGGTGAAGTTGTAACGGTATTTCCGCGGATTTCCCCGTAAGCAAACTGGAAGGAGAAGAAAAATATCAATACAACAATGGTCGCCATTTGCCAGGCACTTATTTTAGTTGATGTTGTCTCCATATCGCTTTAATAATATACGGCAAAAAACGTCCCCACAAGGGGACGTTTTTTGACTCAACTCGGAAAGTCCGAAAATTTCGGTTATTCGCCTTCTTCTGCCACTTTTTCTGCAGCTTCAGTCATTTCTATCTTTTCTCCGTCGGTCGTGGCCACTTCTTCTCCTTTTGTTCCCACGATGTCAATTCTCCATCCGGTCAATTGGGCGGCCAAACGCACGTTCTGTCCTCCTTTGCCTATCGCCAAAGACAGTTGTTCCCCGGCGACTTCTACGGTCGCTTTGTGCTCATCGTCTTTTATTTTAACGCTTGCGACTTTGGCGGGAGAAAGGGCGTCCGCTACAAATTTTTTGGCGTCCTCCGACCATTCGACAATGTCTATTTTTTCGCCACCGAGCTCATTTATTACAGTGGACACTCTTACTCCTCGCTGTCCGACACATGAACCAATCGGATCAACGTGGGAATCAGTTGAAGTAACGGCTATTTTTGTTCGTGAACCGGCTTCGCGAGCCACAGATTTTATTATAACGACGCCACTTGCAATCTCCGGGGCTTCCAGGCTGAATAGTGCTTCTATGAACTTGGGGTGGGTTCGTGAAAGGCGGATATTTATTCCCCTCGGCGATTCTTCCACCGAATAGAGATAAGCGCGGATTCTTTCGCCCCTTCGATAATGCTCTCCCGGTATTTGCTCTTCAAAGGCGAGGATGCTCGTGGTCCGCCCCAAGTCAACGAATACGTTTCCGCGCTCTATGCGCTGAACTATACCTGACACGATTTCTCCCTCTTTTCCTTCGAATTCATCCAATATGGAGAATTTCTCGGCCTCGCGGATGCGCTGAATGATTACCTGCTTGGCCGTCTGCGCCGCGATTCTGCCGAAATCGTCCCTAACCTCGAGAGGGAATACCATTTCTTCTTCCAGCTCCACGTCCTTCTTTATTTTTCTCGCATCCTCTATCATTATGTGGTGCTCGGGGTT
>CAYHZS010000015.1:0-15350 GCA_964361185.1 uncultured Candidatus Saccharibacteria bacterium | reverse complement strand
GACATGAGAGTTCGATTCTCTCTCCCGGCACAAGATAAAATATGCTTGGATATATAACCATTGCTTTGTCTTTGCTTGTCACCGGTCTTGGTATGACCTCGCAGGCCAGGAAGAACTACCTTGGGAAAAGTACTCGAGGTTTGTCTTTGATTTATTTTATCCTATTGGCTATTTCGTATTCTTTCTGGGTATTCTACGGTATTTCAAAAAAAGATTTAGTCCTTATTATACCAATGTCGGTAGGAGCTGTTGTTTCCTACGTAATTCTGTTCCAGATTTACTATTACGGAAGCAATTCAAATAAAAGTTCTTAGAAAAAACCGCCCCCTCGGGCGGTTTTTTGATTTCTTATTTCGTTTTCAGATAATTCACCATCGTCTCTGCGTCGGATACTTCAAACGGGTCTGTCGGACAATTGTCGGAAAATCCGGGTTCTATGAACATTTTTTTAATTGTGCCGTCTTCCACGTACATGCTGTAACGCCAGGAACGGTCGCCAAATCCAAGATTATCTTTTTTGACCAGCATTCCCATTTCTTTAGTGAAAGTGCCGGAGCCGTCCGGAAGATATTTCACCTTTTTTGCTTCCTGATGCCTCCACCAGTTGAACATTACAAAAGCATCGTTTACGCTCACGCAATAAACTTCGTCCACCCCCAAATTTTTAAGCTCATCATAAAATTTTTCATACCCTGGTAAATGAGTAGAACTGCAAGTGGGTGTAAAAGCGCCAGGTAAAGAAAAAACGACTATCTTTTTGCCTTTAAAGATATTGTCAGTGGAAACATCTTCCCATCGGAAAGGATTTTCTCCTCCCAAACTTTCATCACGCACGCGGGTTTTTAATGTAACATTTGGAACTCTCTGCCCTTCCATATTTTTATACATAATGTTTGCTGATTAGTTATTAGGCTATAGGCTATAGTTATTAGTAACAGATGCATGATATCATTTTCGGATATGAAAAGGCAAAGAATCATAGTGGTGCTCGGTAAAACAGCCACGGGCAAAAGCGATTTGGCTGTTCGCCTGGCCAAGAAATTCGGCGGGGAGGTCATATCGGCTGATTCTAGGCAGGTTTACCGCGGACTCAATCTGGGTACCGGCAAAATTACAAAAAGAGAAATGTGCGGTATTCCTCATCACTTGCTTGATGTCGCGGATCCCAAAAAGCAGTTTTCCGTAGCTGAATATAAAAAACTGGCGGAAAAAGCAATAAGTGAAATTATCTCGCGAGGCAAACTGCCTATCATTTGCGGTGGCACTGGACTTTATATTGACTCTGTTACAAATGGAACTATTTTCCCCGAAGTCCCACCAAATCCAAAACTACGAAAGCAATTAGGCAACAAAACAATAAAACAACTTTTTGAAATACTAAAAAAACTCGACCCACGACGAGCAAAAACAATTGATGCCGATAATCCCCGCCGACTCATCCGCGCGATAGAAATCGCCCGCGTATTGGGCAAATCTCCCAACTTGGAAGTTGAACTTCCAAGTTGGGAGATTTTAAAAATTGGGCTTGATTTGCAGAGTGAAATATTAAGAAAAAAAATACACAGACGCCTTTTGTCACGCATTAATAAAGGAATGATTGCGGAAGTGAGAAATCTCAATAAAAATGGACTTTCGTGGAAGCGCCTAGAAGCTCTTGGGCTTGAATACCGCTACCTCGCTTATTTCCTACAGAAAAAAATTACTAAAAACGAAACGTTGAAGAAGTTGGAAACTGAAATTTGGCGCTACTCAAAGCGCCAGGGCACATGGTTCAAGCAAGATAAAGAAATAAAATGGTTTGAACCGTCTGGTTACGGAAAAATAGAAAAAGAAACGGAAAAGTTTCTAAAAACAAAACGCGCCAGGTAAAACAGGGCGCGCGGAATCATTCATTCCATCCTCCAGAGGATGTTTTTAATGGTTACTTCAAGATAGCGGACCAATTTCTCCAAACCGGCCTCGCCTATTTTTTCCTCTATTTTGGCCCTGTAATACTCAGCTTCAGGGCGCGATTCAACCAAGGCTCGGTAGTAGGCAGAGAGCTTACCGAGTTCTTTGAAAAGTGCTGCTTCTTCAGCACTTACGACTTTCAGATAAGCATCAACCACCTTGGCCTTAGAATCAAGCGAGAGTTTAACACCCGCATCCCACACGACCTTGCGGGCAAGGAACATCGGAACCTGAACCACTTCCGTGAAAAGGCCAAACCGCTCCTTCTCGTTCATGACCAAAAGTAAGGTCATTTTCTTGAGTATCTTCTGGAGTTTAGAAATGGCGTAATCAAGACCCTCGTTCTTTCTTTCAATGCGGGGCGTTATGTCGTCCGTAATGGATTGCCCGCAAATAAGTCCGCCGTTTTCTTCCGCCCACTTAACGTGCAGAGTAAACGATGGTGTCCAAAAATGGGCCCCTTGAGTTGCAAACGTGTGGTCTAGAGGAATGAATTCAAGGGGCACCGCCAAACTGCTGGCGTAATTACAAAGCCGCTTAAGGATATAGAAAGTGGAGCCCCTCATCCCGCTATAGACAACAACGACGTCCGCGTCGCTCACACAGTTACTATCTCCTCTCTTCGTTGATCCAATCTGGATTACCGAAAAAACCCCAGGCTGACCATCAAGTCTGTGCCTTATTTCATTTGCAACCAGATTGAACGAGTAGTCGGTGGGAATAAAACCATTCTCCACGTCATCAGGCATAAGAACACGCGCCATAAATTGCCTCCGTATGTTTAATGTACGCTATGAATAAGCTATATGAGTAAGGATGGAAATGCAACCTACTCATTATACGAAACAATGGACCATCCTCTGTTTTTAGAAAAAAAACTTTTCCAAGGGCTATACTCGCAAACGGTAACTTTTCCGCTGTCTACCTCATTAAAAAAATTCAGTTTTACATATTCAGACACGTGTAAATCTTTTCTATAAAGAATGTACGACAATAGGATTTTCAAAAAAGAGGAATGGGTCACCACGCAGATTCTGCTTGGCCACTGTCTTTCCAAAAAATTCAGACATTTTTTGGAACGTTCTTTTAGGTCGTTGAAATTTTCTTCGTCGGAATATCGGAAGCCATCATTATGATAGCTAAGTTCAATTGCGCCAACTACCTTTTTGACTTCCGAATCGTATTTCTCTTTGCCTAGAATTTCGCTTGGATTTCTTCTTTCCTGCAAAAGCGGGGAATATTCTATTGGTACTTTCAAGTACTTCTGGATAATTTCAGCGGTTTCACTGGTGCGCTTAAAAGGGCTGGCCAGTATTTTTTTTATCCTGAAATTTGCCAGATATTTGCCCATTTGTTTCGTTTGGGCAATTCCTTTCTCGCTCAATCTTCCTTCTATCCCCTGTTTAATATGCATCTCATTTAAAACAGTAGAACCATGCCTAATGAAGAAAAACTGTTTTGTCCGAAAATAATAGACTAAAAACAGGGCAGTCGTAGACAAGAGAAGTATTATGTACCCCTCCTCGGGAGAGAAAACGGGGATAAGAATCGATAGTGTTTCGAGAACCTCTGGCATAAATCAAAATTCATTAACTAGACCTGCTAGGGTACTAACTTCACAGTAATGAACGGGAGCTGGAGGAATCGGACCTCCGACAGCAGTTTTGGAGACTGCAGTTATACCACTTAACTAAGCTCCCATAATTATAGTCATCATAACCAAAAATCCCGCTTTTGGCGAGATTTTGCTTTATTTCTTTGCTTCCTTGTGTGGCGTATTCTTTTTACACCACCGACAATATTTCTTGAGCTCAATTTTACGCTCGACTTTCTTCTTATTTTTTCGGCTCCAATAGTTTGTGCGTTTGCACTTGCTACAGGCCAGTCTGATTAAAAAGTCTTGACTCATGTTTGTAGTTAAAAATACCTGCTTAAATTACTACATCCTATACAAAAAAGCAAATCAACAAAAAACCCGCTCCGGCGGAAGCCGTAAGAAAAATTTCCGCGCCCATTGGTACTACAGCACCGAAATCGTTGCTCCTTCCTTGGCTTTCTGTGCAAGCTTTACCGCGGCCTCATCGCCTTTCTTCGCTGATTCCACGTCTTCGTGGTCTATCTGCAAGGATGAGATGGAATCTTCAAAAACTTCGTCGCCCTGCTCCACTTTAATGCGGTCACCTTTCTTAAGAGCTCCCGTGAGCTTAATGACGGCAACGCCGATTTTGTCGTACCAATGAGTAATTGTTCCGACCTTTGTAGCCATAACACTATAAGAATACCAAGAGAGACATTTTTGGGCAAAGGCAAAAAGGGGGCGGTTCCAGAAATCAAAAAACCCTGTTTTTAGGCAGGATCTTTTGACGAGATAAAATAGCTCTATCAATCTGTTGCAATTGAGTGGCTACACTTCACAGCACAACCTGTCAAACTATCAATCTCGTCTATAATTATAGAGGTCTAGAGATTAAACAGGCAAGAAAATATGTGGATAAGCAGTGGATAACTAAACATTGTGGTCAGGGATAATTTCGTTTTCGTCAAAACGAAATTTCCACGACCCTGCCTCGCTTGTTTTTCCTGCTGGAAAAACATAACTCCGGCTCGCACATGTATGAAAAAACCCCAAGCAGTTGGGATTTATTTCATCATGTGCGCCGAGTTGGATTCTCCTTCGCCTCTCGCCTCGTCGCTAATTTTGGCCTGGGCACCAGCTCGCGAAATTTTCTGCTGAAAATTTAACGCTCCGCTGTTCGAATCCTCCACGCGACTAAAGCAGCTTAGTCGCTCCAGCGCGAACCAGAAATTAAAATAACCCAGAAAAATCTGGGCTATTTTAATTTTGTGCGTCGGGAAGGATTCGAACCTTCGTAGGCCAATGGCCGACAGATTTACAGTCTGTTGTATTTGACCGCTCTACCACCGACGCATGAGAACACATTTAGTTATATATCACGAGGGACGATTTGGCAACAAAAAATCAGATTTTGCGAAGATATAAGACAAAATAATGTGCTAACATGGTTCAATGAACATTTGGATAACGTATTCCATTGTTAGTTTGGCGCTGGTGAGTTTATTGATGACCACCTACAAAGTCCCAGCGGCTAAACAGATTAATAAGTACACGCTTTCGGCGTGGCAATATTTTTTTGCTTCAATACTAGCCGGGATTCTGCTGTATCCTTCGATTTCGTTTGACCAAAGAACTCTTCTTCTGGGATTTATCTGGGGAACCGGTTATGCGATTCTCGTACTATCCCAAATGCACGTTCTGCACAAACAAGACACCAGCAGCGTATTTCCATTTACAAGCCTTGCTTCAAATATTTTTGTCATTATTGGCGGAGTACTGCTCCTTAATGAAGTAATCACATTGGTTCAGTGGGTTGCCGTTTCTCTCTCGGTTTTACTTTTTATCGCGCAATACTGGAATAGCAAGATACATTTTGTAGTTGAAATATTGCCACTTTTCATGTTTATATCAATTCTTTCTACTTTCAATAAATTTGTCCAAAAAAACGCGGCGGACAATGTGAATGTATATAATTTTATTTTTTGGCAATTAACCTTCGCGTTTATTGCTTCGCTGGCAATCGTGCTTTATAAAAGAAAACATATTCTGCTTAGTGAACTCACTCATGGAAATATGCTTAAATGGTCTTTTGCTAGCGGAATTCTTCAAATGGGGGTCTCTTACTTCATTACTAAAGCTCTTTCCCTTGGTCCTATATCTTTAGTTTACGTGATTATCGGGCTCTATACTTTTTTCACCAGTTTGTTCGCGGCGCTATTATTCAAAGAAAAAATCACGTCAAAAAGCTTACTTTTTATCTTTCTTTCTTTCCTTATTGTGCTTCTTATTAAGTTTGGATAGAAAAAACCCCGATTCTTTGTCGGAGTTTTCATTATTACGCCGCCACTTTGCGTGGCTTGGATTTCTTCACCGTCTTATCTTTCTCCACTTCAAGCGCGAGTTCCCCGTCTTTAAGCGATACCAACACGCTGTCCCCCGCTTCAACTTCACGGGAGATGATGAGTGACGCCGCACGGTTTAAGATTTTCTCCTGAATTAATCTTTTGAGCGGTCTGGCACCATAATGAGGATTGTATCCTTCTTTGGAGAGATGCTCCACGGCTTCTCCAGATATAGCAAGCTTTATTTCTTTCGCCGCCAAGCGGTCGCGGACAATGCCGATTTGAATACCAACAATTTCCCTTATGGATTCCTGAGAGAGAATATCAAACACCACGATATCGTCCAGCCGATTCAAAAATTCCGGGCGGAAAAATTCCTTAAGACTTCCCATCACCTTTTCCTTGGCGCCTGTATAATCTTCGCTGTCGGTATTTTGGGAAAAACCGATAGATTCCATTCTATCAATATATTGCGAACCTATATTGGAAGTGAGGATGATTATAGTATTCCTGAAATTAACAGTGCGTCCCTTGGAATCCGTCAGCCGGCCATCATCAAGCACTTGGAGCAATACGTTAAACACTTCCGGATGAGCCTTTTCTATTTCGTCAAAAAGCACAACCGAATACGGACGATGGCGTATAGATTCGGTTAATTGTCCGGAATCATCGTGCCCGACATAGCCGGGAGGCGAGCCGATAAGTTTGGACACTGAATGGCGTTCCATGTATTCCGACATATCCACGCGGACAAGCGCCTTTTCGTCGTCGAACATAAATTCAGCCAATGCTTTAGTAAGCTCAGTTTTACCCACTCCGGTCGGACCCAAAAACATGAACGAACCGATTGGGCGGTTTGGATCTGAAATGCCAGCTCTTGACCGGCGTACCGCATCTGAAATTTTCACGATTGCCGCTTCTTGACCTATAACCCGCCTCTTCAGATCCTCTTCCATGTGGGAGAGTTTTTTTGCCTCTTCTTCAAGCATCTTGGAGACAGGTATACCCGTCCAGCGCGCGACCACGTGGGCGATATCCTCTTCCATAATTTCTTCTTTAAGTATCCTGCGCGACTTTTGAAGCTTCTTAAGACGTGCTTCTTTGACGACAAGTTCTTTTTTGAGCGTCGGTATCTTTCCGTAGCGTATTTCCGCGGCCTTGGACAAATCAACGCGAATTTCAGCGTTCTCGGCTTCCAGGCGGAGAGTTTCCAGCTCTTTCTTTATGGCGCGAATTCCAGAAACGATTTCCTTTTCATTCTTCCACTTGAGTTCAAGCTCGCGTGTTTTTTCCTTCAGGTTGCCGATTTCTTTGTCTATTTCTTTCAAGCGTGATTTTGTTTTTTTAATCTCTTTTTCGCTCCTCCCCTCGGCTTCAATTTCTTTCTTAATAGCCTCTTTTTCTATCTCTAAACGCATAACCTTCCTGTGCGTTTCTTCTAGTACCGGTGGCTTGTTTTCAAGCGCTATTCGGAGCGCTGATGCGGCTTCGTCTATTAAGTCAACTGCCTTGTCAGGAAGAAAACGAGTGGTAATGTAACGGCTAGATAAGTTGACCGCGGCCACAATTGCGTCGTCCGTAATGCGCACCCCGTGATAAAGCTCGTACTTTTCCTTAAGTCCGCGCAAGATAGCAACCGCATCCTCAATTGACGGCTCGGTCACGTAAACCGGCTGAAAGCGACGGGAAAGAGCCGGGTCTTTTTCAATATGTTTCTGGTATTCCTTTAAAGTGGTAGCTCCCACAACGCGCAGTTCACCGCGGGCCAAAGCGGGCTTGAGCAGATTTGCCGCGTCTGCCGCTCCTTCGGCGGCGCCGACGCCCACTATCATGTGGAGCTCGTCAATAAACAAAATAATTTTGCCGTCCGAGCGTTCAATCTCTTTCATCATGGCTTTGAGTCTTTCTTCAAATTCTCCGCGATATTTCGTGCCAGCCACAAGCGCGCCCAAATCAAGCGACACTATCTCTTTGTCTTTCAAAGATTCCGGCGCGTCTCCCTTCGCGATGCGATTGGCCAACCCTTCAATGACAGCAGTCTTTCCAACACCGGCATCGCCTATCAATATGGGGTTATTTTTGGTTCGGCGCGCGAGAATCTGCATTATACGCATTATTTCGCTTTCGCGTCCGATAACCGGATCGAGCTTGTCTTCCCTAGCCAAGTCAGTCAGATTTCTTGTGTATTTCGAAAGCACGCGATATTTCTTGGGCGAATCAGCGTCGGTAATTTTCTGATTTCGGAGTTCATCCAAAACACCAAGGACTTGCTCTTTATTAATCCGAAACCTCGCCAAAATTTCTCGCGTTTGTCCCGGCACTTCAAGCAAAGCGATGAATAAGTGCTCGGTCGAAACAAATTCATCCTTCAGGAATTTAGCCACTTTGTCTGCCCCGTTGAAAACCTGAACCAAGTCGGGCGTAAGATATATCTGATAAGCGGGGGAGACGACGGAGCTCGATTCAGGAGTTTCAATCGCCTCGAGCACCGAATCGGTGAGCAGTATGGTGTCAACTTCAAGCTTGTCCAAAATGGAAATAACCATACTCTCATCCTGAAGAAGGAGCGATGTCAGAAGATGTATCGGAGTAACCTGATTTTGCCCGCGCTCAATGACGAGTTCATGAGAACGTCGGATTGCTTCTTTGGCTTTGGTTGTAAAATTTGCGAATGGGGGCATGTAAACTAGGTTTTAGCTTATAACTTGTTAGCTTTTAGTAAATTACAAATTAACGATAATACGATTCTCCCTTAAACGTGCTAGTATTGTAAAATAATTTATCGTTAATGTCAATTATGTTCAAGTTTTATTCAAGGTCTTTTGAACCCCCTATCAGCTGACAGCTATAAGCTATAAGCTGTTTTTTTATTTTTTCTTTTGAGCCTCCGAAACGGCATCCCTCAGGGAGTTGGCGGGAATCGTCGCGCGGATTCCCCCTCTAATACCTACTATACCTATAGCTTTGCCATCTAAATCAAGCACAACACTACCGAGATTATCCTTGGCGTTAGTACTGGTATGAATAACCGAGAGAATGTTCGGCGTCGTAGTGGAATTCTCTGATGGTTTGTCGTAAGAAATACTTGAAATAATACCTACAGCAGCGGACTCACCGAGCGAAATTGTCGACTGGCCAACTTTCACCCTGTCGGAATCAGCGAGAGTTACTGGGATCAGCTTCGGGGCAGGACTTTTTTCCCTAGCTACTACCTTAAAGACGACAAATCCTTTTCTGTCGATCATGCGTGAAAGCTGGAGAATCTGTCCATCCGTCGTCTCGGCATAATAAACCTCATCCATCACCACTACTCCGCTTGAATCTGTGGCTATGTAACCGTCACCGGAAAGAATCACTCCGCTACCGACCTCTCCTCCTGAAACGCCTCCTGCCGGATCGGCGGATATCGTTATCTTCACAACGCTGTTTTTATTATTCTCTACCGCCGCGACAATAAAATCTTCCTCTTTGATAATCTTGGTTTCCGTGAGATTCGGACCTTTTACCGGTATCACTTTTTCGATTGTCCTCTCTACAACATTATTAATAGTCTGGGTTACTCCTTGCGGAGCCTGTTGCATCAGGGTCACGGTAACAATCCCCGTCGCTATGGAAGCGACAAAGCTAATGAGAAGCGCCAGTAGCACAAGTTGAGTTTTAGTTAGATGTTCCATGAATTAACTTACGACCTACGGCTTACAACGAATTAGGATTTTTTCGTTAGTCGTGGGTTGTTGGTCGTTAGTTCAATCCTATTGTAAGTTGTAAATTGTTAATTGTAAATCAAACAAGTCTCGCTGAAACCACCCCCCAATCAATAGCTTTGAAAAACGCTTCTATGTAATCCGCGCGTTTCAGATCGTAATCGAGCATGAATGCGTGCTCGAAGACATCCATTACAAGTACCGGCTTTGCACCCGCCAAATGCCCAGCGTCGTGCTCATTTATCCAGGTGTTAAAAACCATTTTTTTAATTGGGTCGTAAGCGAGAATTACCCAGCCGACCCCGCGCATCGTTCCACAGGCGATAAAATCTTTTTTCCACGCTTCAAATGAACCCCAGACATAGTCCAGAACTTTTTTAAGCTCACTGTCGCCGAGCTCGTTTACATCTTTGGTCATATTGCCGAAATAAAGTTCGTGAAGGCGCATTCCATTCCATTCCCAGCCGAACCGACGCTTCATTTCATTATATTGCGGGGTTCCCTGCTCTGCTGTCTTTAATTCTTCTGCTAATTTGTTGGTGTTGCTCACGTACCCCTGATACAGAGTAAAGTGATTCTTAAGCATCGTGTCGCTAAAACCCGAGGTTCCTAGTAAATTATCAAAGCTTTTTGTTTCGTACATTGTGTTAATTTAAAATTTTAATATCTTCTATAATCCTTGTGTTATATCACGAAAAAATATGTATGAATCCCTAGTGAAAAATCTGAAATGGGGATAATTATTCGCAATATCAATTTTGAATGTTCCCACAATCAACAGGAGGAATCCTACTGTGTACAGCAGTAATAATACGGCTACACGATTGAGGCCTTTTGCCTGAATTGACTGCTTGTCAACAAAAGCGGTAATCCCAAAGCCAACGATAAACGCAATCAAAATACTTTTGGATATCCATAGAGCAAGAAGAATACCGAAGGGTACACTCACCCACTTAATATGTCGTTTGATGTTCGGCAGTAATTTTTTAGAAAACTCTTGGATTAACGGCGCATGAAAATTACCCATTTCGTTTTCCTTACCTCTTGTAATGCGGTAGATAACCCAGCCCCCGCCGACAATACTTATAATTGCGCCTAAAGGGTGCGCATACCACATACCATTCACGAAGCCCCATAAGAATAGGGCAATCATTAAAGGGAGGCCGAATTGTACCCAGATTTTTTCTTTTCTAGAAACGGCCAAAGCACCGAACAGAAATATTAAACCAGTTTGAAACATCCATGCTCCTGAAACGCCTGTATTACTGGCTAATGTTATGCCTGTTAGTGTAAGGAGTGTTCCAAGAATTAAAAGTGTTTTCATGTTATTTTAATATTTTCTCTATAATCTTAAGAGTATGGTCCAAATCCTGTTTTATCGTAAAACGCCCCAAACTAAACCTTATGCTTTCCCTAGCTTCCTTTTCAGTCTTACCTAGTGAAATTATAACATGAGAGCCCTTATCGTCATTGGTCTTGCATGCACTCCGCGTGGCCGCCGCGATTCCTTCATTATCCAATTGTATAACAAAAAATTCATTGTCTATGCCGTCTATGCAAATATTTACATTATTGGGTACGCGACGGATTGCATCACCGTTTAATGATATGCGGGGACCCAAAGAAAGTAATTTAGTAATGAAGTAATCACGAAGACCAATAAGCCTTTTTAATTCTTTCTTGCGGATTGAAGCTGTTATGGAAAGCGCTTCCGCAAAACCGACGGCCAAATACACCGGTTCGGTCCCAGGCCTTAGTCCCATTTCCTGTTCCCCTCCGAAAAATACCGGACTAATTGGCATGCCATGCCTGACATATAAAACCCCGCTCCCTTTCGGCCCGTAAATCTTTGAGCCGGCAAGCGACATTAAATCAACTCCAAGATGATTGGGAAAAGAATCTAGGTAATTGATTGCCTGACAAGCATCCGAATGTAGAAGTGGGAAGTTGGAAGTTGGAAGTTGGAAGGTTTTGGAGCGCGCACTTTTGAGTTCCTTAATGGCGCGCGCGATTTCGCGAATGGGTTGAATTGTACCGATTTCGTTTTGCGCGTACATTACGGAAACAAGCACCGTATTTTTCTTTATTGCCTTTTTTATTTTTTCCGGCGAAATTATTCCGTTTTTGTCGGGCTTAACATAAGTTACGCTCACTCCTTCTTTTTCTAAGGCTTTGCATGTTTCAATCACAGCCGAATGTTCAAAAGCGGTTGTCACAATATGAGGATTTTTTATGCCTGCAATTTTGGCGGCCTGACTGCGAGCGTACTCACTCAGGCAGGCGCGGATAACTCCTTGAATCGCCAGATTATCGCTCTCCGTTCCCCCGCTCGTAAAAACTATTTCCTCCTTGCGAACCTGCAAAACACGCGCTGTATTTTCGCGCGCAACCGAAAGCGCCACGCGCGCCTCCACACCTTCTTTATGAAGCGCGCTCGGGTTGGCAAAAACTTTCCCGAAATATGGCGCCATAGCCTTAACCACCCGCGCATCCGTAGGCGTAGTCGCGGCATTGTCTAAATATACCCTCCTAAATTTTCTACTAGATGTTGTTTTAGCCATTTTCTAAAAACTACCATAAAACTCGCCAAATCTAATCACTTATTATATGCAAGAAAATTTTGGCGGGTAAATTCGTTTCTGCATAAAATACAGATTACCCTAGCTTTAACAATAAAAAAAGTCCCGCACAAAGGCGGGAATGGACCAAGAAAGTACTATACAGCGTTTCACCTATACGCTGGAGACGGATGATTTGGCGTCGTTATGAGCCGACTGCAATACAATTCTGACTTGGTCGCCGGTCATACCAGCCCCGATACACCTAAGACGCGCCTGTTCGACATCGTCCGGATATCCCATCACAACCATCATGTCCGCAATTTCCGAATCCTGAAAACCACGAATAAATGCTTGTTTGGCGATTTCATACAGGTTTTCTTTCAATCTCAGAACTTCAGTGTTGTTACTCACAGGTTTTCCTTTCACAAAAAGGAGGAGTGCTAATTACTAAACAGATGCTATCATTACGTTTTTCTTTTTGCAAAACAACGTTTTTGCGCTATAATTCCCCCATATTTCCTATGGCGCTTGATGCAAACACGGTTATTTTCATATTGCTCGGTTTGATAGCCGTTCTAATCGGCTGGATAACTTGGTTTGAAATCAGAATGAACCGCTTGCTCCGTGGGAAAGACGCAAAAACTCTTGAAGACAGCATCACGAATTTACTCGCGGAACTTAAAGAGTTGCAGAGCGCGAGGACGGACATAGAAAAATATTTGACCAACGTGGAACAGCGTTTGAGGAGGAGCATTCAGGGAGTAAATACAGTGCGCTTCAACCCGTTCAAGGATAATGGCACGGGTTCAAATCAAAGCTTTGCTACCGCCTTCCTTGATGAAGAGGGCAACGGCGTGGTAGTGTCGAGCTTATACTCGAGAGACAGGGTAAGCGTATACTCAAAGCCCATAAGGAAAAATTCTTCGGAGTATGAACTTACTGAAGAAGAGAAAGGGGCGATAAGCAAAGCTAGGCCAGAAAGGGTCGCGTAATTGTATGGATTTCCTGACGACAATCATTCAAAAAAACTATGGCGGAACAGCAAAAAACTCAAATAGTGGAGCGTCCGCCCGTAATAGTGGTCACCGGGCATATTGACCATGGTAAATCCTCTCTCTTAGATTACATAAGAAAAACAAATATAGTTAGCGGTGAAGCGGGAGGCATTACCCAGCATACTTCGGCTTACGAAGCCGTCCATAAGAACGATAAGGGTATTTCAAAAAAAATAACTTTTCTTGATACTCCAGGGCATGAAGCTTTTTCCGGAATGAGGACGCGCGGAATAAAAGCGGCCGACATCGCCATTTTGGTCGTTTCGGCCGAAGACAGTGTCAAAGCGCAGACGATTGAAGCGGTAAAAACAATCCAGGCCGACGGACTTCCCTTCATAGTGGCCATTAATAAAATCGATAAGCCAACAGCCAATATAGAAAAGGTGAAAGTCGACCTCGCAGAACACGGCGTGTACGTGGAGGGCTTTGGCGGGAATATCGCCTGTGTTCCAATTTCAGCCAAAACCGGAGCTGGCGTGCCAGAACTTCTAGACATGATTCTCCTCATCGCAGAAGTAGAGGAATTGAAAGGTAATCCGAATACCCCCGCGGAAGGTCTTGTCATTGAGTCCCATATGGATCAAAAGAAGGGGGTTTCCGCTACTCTTTTAATCAAAAACGGCGCTCTCAAAAAAGGTGACTTCATCGCCGCCGGAAACTCAATTTCCCCGATTCGTCAGATTGAAGACTTTTTGGGTAAAAACGTGGACGAGGCAACCTTTTCTTCGCCTGTGGGTATAACCGGATTTGATAAGCTCCCCATCGTGGGAGAAAGCTTTAAATCGTATGGGGGCAAAAAAGAAGCCGAGGCAGCAACAATTCTGTCCCGCCAAAATGGAGACAGGTCAGTAAATCTTCCCGCGAAAGAAACCGAAGGGGCCGAGGAGACTATAGTGGTGGTTCCTCTTATAATAAAGGCTGATTTTGCCGGAACTCTTGAAGCAATAGAGAAAGAACTCGGTAAAATCAAGAAAGATAATATAGTCTGGAAAATAATTCAGAAGGGAGCAGGTACTATCAGTGAATCCGACGTGAAGCTCTCTAGCGGGATAAAAAACGCGGTGCTTATAGGGTTTAATGTGAAAACCGACAAGTCAGCACTTGATCTCGCCATGCGCCTGGGAGTCCAAATAAATAATTTTGAAGTAATATACAAAATAACCGAGTGGCTGGACGAAGAAATGGAGAAAAGGAAGCCGCGTGTGACCGCTGATGAAACCATTGGTTCGGCCAAGATACTCCGGTGCTTCAGCCGTACCAAGGATAAGCAGGTAGTGGGAGGGAGGGTGATTGAAGGCTCTATTTCTTCAGGGGCAAAGGTGAAAATATTGAGGCGCGAATTCGAAATAGGACAAGGAGAAATCGCGGAACTTCAGCAAAGCAAAGTCAAAACGAAAGAAATAGCTGAGGGAGAATTTGGCGTAAATATTGAATCAAAGACGGAAATTGCTCCCGGCGACATTATTCAGGCTTTCGTTTCTGTTACAAAATAGAAGTACATAAAACTTGTAACATATAGCTTATAACACTAAATTCAAAGGAATTTCGGGCGACGTTATAGGTTACAAGCTATAAGTTATAAAAACGCTATACAAAGATGAAAGCCCGAGAAAACAGCCAACGTAGCAATCAAGTAAGCACTCTACTAATGAACCTGACGGCGGAGTTTCTTGAGCGCGAATCAAATAGGCAATCTTTGGTCACGGTAACAAGTGCTAAAGTATCATCTGATCTAAAGAAGGCCACTGTTTACATAACCGTACTTCCGGAAGAAAAAGAAGAAGCCGCTCTTGATTTCGCCAAGAGGAAAAGGAAGGAATTGAGGGAATACGTGAAGGAAAGGATAAAATTCCGCGTATTGCCATTTATCGACATAGAGATAGACAAAGGACAGAAGATAGAGCAGAAGATAGACGCACTTTCACAAACAAAAAAATAAAACCGCCTAAATGGCGGTTTTATTTTTTTGTGGGCGAGAGAGGACTTGAACCTCCATGGATTGCTCCATACGGTCCTAAGCCGTACGCGTATACCAATTCCGCCACTCGCCCTATTAATAAACATCACTTGTCGTCACGCATAAAATTCTGCTGAATTTTTGCGCGACCCCGACTCGGCTCGTCAGCCTCCGTCTCGGACAACAACAACAAAACCGATTCCCC
>CAYHZS010000014.1:0-15491 GCA_964361185.1 uncultured Candidatus Saccharibacteria bacterium | reverse complement strand
ATTCTCATGAGACCCAAAGGAAACCCCGCACGCGAGTGCGGGGAGGACGTCATTATATGAGCAGGAAACCCCGCACGGAATCGCCGTGTCAGCCGTGATTTAGGCGATGGAGTGCGGGGAGGACGTCATTTTATTTCTTCCTCGTGATTTTTGGTCCGTTCTCGGTGTCTTTTAAATCGTATCCGCGGGCCTCAATATTCCGGCGGAGTTCGTCCGCCAGATGCCAATTCTTTTCATTTCTGGCCTTCTCGCGTTTTTCCGCGAGCACTGAAATATCGGCGGGAATTTCTTCATGTTGTGATTCTTTCAGATTTAAACCTAATGTTTCGTCAAAAAATAAAATCGTAGCTTTTTTATCGGCCGGAGATACTTCCTGGTCACGCACCAATTCCCACATTAAAGCTATTGCTTTAGGCGTGTCCAAATCATCTTCGATAAAACTTTCGAACTCCGCCTTGTAAGCGATATCAACCTTGCCCCCATCAGGTAATTCAGCCACAAATACCATCAATTTTTCATAAGCGTTTTGCGCGCCTTCGACCGCCTCCCAAGTAAAATTGACCAAAGTGCGGTAATGGGCGGTAAGTAACCAATAGCGATAGGCGAGAGGATGTACCCTTTTTTCTTCAAGACTTTTCAAAGTATAAAAATTGCCGGCAGATTTTGCCATCCTTTCTCCATCAACAAGTATGTGATTTGAGTGCATCCACATATTCACAAACGGCTTTCCAGTTACTGCCTCCGATTGAGCGATTTCATTTGTATGATGAACCGGTATATGGTCAATCCCGCCAGTATGGATATCAAAATGTTCACCCAGATATTTCATGGACATCGCTGAGCATTCGATGTGCCAACCTGGAAAACCGACTCTCCACGGCGATTCCCATTCCTGTTCCCGTTTTCCACCTTCCGATTTCGGTGAAAACTTCCAGAGGGCAAAATCAGTTATGTTTTTCTTTTCAGGATTTCTTTCTATTCTGGCGCCCTCCCTCAAGCCTTCTATGTCAAGCTTTGCAAGCTTGCCGTAATTGCTTAATTTACCCGTATCGAAATAAATGCCATCGGACGTTGTATACGTAAAACCTTTTTCCCCCAGTTTTTCTATGAGTACGATTTGCTCGGCAATATGTTCGGTTGCGCGTGGAAATTCAGTGTGTTCCGTCTGTACATTTAGTTTTTTCAGATCATTAAAAAAATCATTTGTGTAAAAGATGGCAATTTCGCTTGCGGTCTTTCCCTCACGCTTTGTCGCTACTTCCATCTTGTCTTCGCCTTCGTCCGCATCACTAACCAAATGCCCCACGTCGGTAATGTTTATGACCTGTTTCACTAAAAATCCTTTGTGCTCAAAAAGGCGCCGAAGGATATCCGCGAAAACATACGGCCGAAGGTTTCCTATATGCGCATAGTTGTAAACCGTCGGACCGCAGTGATACATGGAAACTTTTCCTGGCCTAATCGGCATAAATTCTTCCTTTTGCCGGCTGAGGGTGTTGTATAGAGTGATCATAAAACGTAAAACTTATAACGTGGAAACTCTAAGTTTCAAGCTCTACGTTTTGAGTTTTAAGAAGGGCTACAGCCATTTCTTTCCCTTAAATATGAAGAAAGTGATGAGTCCGACAACAAGCACTCCGGCTACAACGAGAAGAAATTCTGGCAGAGTATTCATAAACGGAAAGATATTCGGATAGCTGATGCCCAGAATCTGAGTGATAAAAGTCATCGGTAAGATGATAAACGCCATGGTAGTGAGCACGCGCATTATCTCATTTGTCTTTGTGGTGAGAAGGGAATCATTGGTATTCCATAAATCGGTAAGCATTTCTTTGTGCCCTTCCAGTATGTTTGATAATTCCGAATCTTCATTCAGTATGGTTTTCGAATAAAAATCGAATTTCTCCCCAAACAAGTCCCTGGCCGCGACCTCGAATGACAAAAGGACGTCCTTATGGAAGCGGACGGCCTGCTTGAAATTAATGAGCTTATGGTTAACCTTTGATATTGCCTCAACCATAAGCTTCTCGTCTCCGGAGAAAATTCGCCCCTCGATTTTTTCCAGCATCTTTTGGATTACGTTCAATTCGCTCGCCATATTTTTGTACAGTTCGCGCATTATGTAGAAAAAGAGAAAACCGGCATGCTCGCCCATGTTGCTTTTTTCCAACACCGAGTTTACTTCGAACATTTTTGAGAATTCAAGCAAAGGATCAACGGTTTCGTAGTGGGTTGTGATAAGAAAATTTTTGCCTATGACAAAATCCACTTCCTGCCAAGCTCTGCCTTCATGCGAATGGGTGACAGTGGGGAAGTGAAGGACCAGATAAATCTGATTGCCATAATAATCCACCTTGGGTTTCCTGGTTTCATTTAAGAGTTCTTCAGCCACGAGTGGGTGGATGTTGTAACGTTCCATGACCTCCCGCACCTCGTCTTTGGACGGAGACTCGATGTCTATCCAAGTTAGCCGTTTATACGTGAATTTTGTAAGCATGTGTTTAAATAATTATTGTTTATTATTGCCTTGTATTATACCGTGGCGCTATTTTTTGACCAAGAGGGGAATATATAGCGATTTTTATAACATATAACTTGTAACCTATAACATTTGAGAACGAAGTTTTTAGACTGTAAGTTACACGTTTTGAGTTTCATGTTATAATCCTCTTCATATGTTTCCTAAAAACCGCAGAGTTCTAATATCCTATATTGCGGCGGGCATACTCCTTTTAACCGGTGCTTTCGCTATAGGGTATTATTATGGAAATTCACGCGCGGTCGTTGTTCAAAACATTAATCTTGCTAATAAATCACCCACGGTCATTACTTCTGACACGGTAGATTTTGACCCATTCTGGAAAGTCTGGGGGATACTTTCCGACCGTTATGTCTCAAAGAAAATGATCCCGACCGACCAGGAAAAAGTATGGGGCGCGATTTCCGGCCTTGCTTCTTCCATGGGGGACCCCTATACGACATTCTTCCCGCCGGTTGAAGCTAAGGCTTTCCAGGAATCAATTGCTGGAGAGTTCAGCGGGGTTGGCATGGAAATAGGATTAAGGGATCGCGTAATAACCGTAATTTCACCCCTTAAGGGTACCCCGGCCTATAATGCAGGTATAAAGGCTGGAGACAAAATACTTAAAATTGATGGTACTCCTACGACTGACATGACAGTGGATAAGGCAGTCAGTTTAATCCGCGGAAAGAAAGGAACAGTGGTGGAACTATCCTTGTTCAGAGACGGATTAAAGCAGCCACTTGAACTTAAAATAACTCGTGATACCATCCAGATTCCAACCATTGACACAGAGAAGCGAAAAGACGGGATATTCGTCATAAAACTTTACAGTTTTTCCGCAAACTCTCCTGACTTGTTTAGAAACGCACTTCGTGAGTTTGTCGAGTCCGGCAATGATAAACTACTTCTCGACTTGAGAGGAAATCCGGGCGGTTATCTAGAGGCGGCGGTGGATATAGCAAGTTGGTTTCTACCCGTCGGTAAAACAGTGGTACGCGAAGACGGAGGAAAAACCGGAGGAGAGAAAGTGTTCAGGAGCAAGGGGTATGACATTTTCAATGACAAGCTTAAGTTCGTGATACTAGTCAATAAAGGTTCTGCTTCGGCTTCGGAAATTTTGGCCGGGGCGCTTTCTGAACATGGTGTCGCCAAACTGGTTGGGGAAAAGACATTCGGTAAGGGCTCAGTGCAGGAATTGGTAAACATTACTTCCGATACCTCTCTTAAAGTGACGATTGCCAGATGGCTTACGCCCAACGGACTGTCCATTTCCGAAGGAGGGCTTACTCCGGACTTTGAAGTAATTCCAACGGATGATGACATCGCCAAAACCCTTGACCCGCAGCTGGATAAAGCGGTGGAATTATTGTTGAAGCAATAATAATTTCAAATTATAAATTTTAAATTTCAAAATAATGTTCAAATGTTTGAAAATTGAGAAATTAAGATTTACTTAAAAATTAAAAATTAGACATTAAAAATTATAAAAATATGCGCGTAATATTTTTAAAAGATGTACCGAGAGTTGGCTCGAAATATGAAGTAAAAAATATTGCCGATGGCTATGCCAAGAATATGCTTTTACCAAAAGGATTGGTTGAAGTAGCCTCTGATAAGGCCATTGCCAGAGTGGAACTGCTTAAAAAGGCCGGAGAGGAACAGAAGAAAGTGCAGGAGAATTTACTGATGAAAAATGTTGGTGAATTGGGTGGTGTTGTCATAACACTTAAAGAAAAGGCCAATGAGAAAGGACACTTGTTCGCTGGTATTCATAGTGCAGAATTAGTGGATGCCCTAAAGAAACAAACCAGAATTGATATAGAGCCTGAACATATTATTCTGGAAAAGCCAATACGCGAAGTCGGAGAATTCACCATCCCCGTTAAAATTCACGACAAAAAAGGAGAGTTCAAACTGATTATTGAAAGCCTATAATAATCAAAAACCCCGCTTTCGGCGGGGTTTTTGATTAGTTTACATTCACGGTTTTTTTAACGACAGTTTTTCCGTTAAAACCAGTCTTTCGTGTGGAGCCGTATTTAACCATACCTGGTTTCAGGGCGAAAAGCGTGTGGTCTTTGCCGAGTCCGACGTTTTTTCCGGCCACTATTTTTGTTCCGCGCTGGCGCACCAAAACAGAACCTGCTTTGGCGGTTTCTCCGTCGTAGAGCTTGATTCCCAAATATTGCGGGTTTGAATCTTTAAGGTTGCTGGCTGTTCCGCCGGCTTTTCTATGGGCCATGTTAGGTAGGTGTTAGCTTATAGCTCTTAGCTTTTAGTGGGAATACAAATGCACTATAATGCCAACAATGCGTAAAATATTAAACTATTTTAGGGAAAAAATCAATGTCGCCAGAAATACGCTTATGGATGGGTTAAATATGTTGCAAAATAAGGATGTTTTCATTGCCTTGATCATTATTTTAGTAGCTTTTGCCAGTTTTGGATTGGGCAGGTTGTCTAAAATTGAGGAAGGGAAGGACCCCATAGTTGTAGAAGAAACGGGGCGGGAAACGTTTGCCGGAGTGGCAGTAATCGCGCAAAAGCAAAGCGGGAAAGCAAGCACCGAGCAGGGGAAATATGTGGCCTCAAAAAATGGTACCAAATATTATTTGCCGTGGTGTGGGGGAGTGGACCGCATCAACGAGGCGAATAAGGTATGGTTTGAGACTAAAGAGGAAGCGGAAGCTCGCGGGTTACAACCCGCCGCCAATTGTCCCGGAATATAGCGTTTCGCGCCATATTCGACTGATTAACAATTTAGAAATTGTTCCATGGAATCATTTGCGCGAAGGGTAGAACAAAAAAATCAACAATATTGATTCATTCTTATTTCAATCTTTTGCAAAAGACTGCAATAAGAGTATGTTGTTTTTTGCTCATTTACGGGGTAATATCAAATTCGATTCAGTTTTTAGAAATAGCAGTAAACTACCATGAAAACGCTCGTAATGGGCACAACCAACTCGGCCAAAATTGCTCAAATGCGAGACGCGCTTTTGCCAGCTCACATTGAGGTTTTGGGAGTGGCAGACAAAAAGCTGTTGCCCGAAGTCGTGGAAGACGGGAAGACGGTTCAGGAAAACGCCCGGAAAAAAGCAATTGCTTATGCAAGAGTTCTAGGGCAAACAGTGTTGTCGATGGATAATGCGCTATTTCTCGACGGTTTGAAGTCGGAAGACCAACCCGGTATACATGTGCGACGTATAGGTGGAACATTTGCGACTACCGATAGTGAATTGCTCGACCATGGGGTTACGCTCATAGAATCATTGGGTGGGCAGACTACGGGGTACTGGGAATACGGAGTTTGCATAGCTGATCCAAACGGCAAGATTTCAGAAATGACTATTCGTACTCCGCGCGTTTTCACAAGCAAACGTAGTCCCATAAGAATACCTGGATATCCACTTGAGTCCGTTCAAATCGATCCCGAAACGGGAAAATATATTTCCGAAATGTCGGTAGAAGAACAAACTGTCTTTTGGCAACGGACATTAGGCGTACAACTTTGTTCATTTGTCAGTGGTGTTTTGTAGATCCAGACCACGCGGCTGGCTGGTTTTTTTACTTGGCGGTGAAATCGCCAAGTGAAAAAAGATTCTATTTCTTGCTTGCCTTGAGGGTAACGAATGATTTGACAGTTTTAGCCGAAAGGGCGGCTTCTCGGTCTTGGTCAGACAGGGTTTGAATGATTTGAAGAAGTTTTTTATTGTCCGGTTCTAGTACTTCATTCCACAATCCCAATTTTTCCAAAATTGGTTTTATTATATCAATATCAAAAGAGATTCGCTCTTGCACAGTTTTAGTTATATAGCCTTCTCCTCCAAAAACCCGCCCTAGTTTTTGAGCGTCCATATAGGCGAGTATCTTAGCGCGAAGTTCTTTAATCCGCTTGTCATTTTCGTCCTCTTTATTTTTAATTTCAAAATATTCACGTATTGCCTGAGCGGCCTCTTCGTCAGACGGGGTTTCCGTTTTTTTGTATTCATGCGACCACATGGGGCACATTTTTCTGAATCCACACCAGTCGCAAAGAGGCCCTGGAGTAGGTGGGAAATCACCGTTTTTTTTTCTTTCTTCGATTTCCCGTATTGTTGTCAAAAGCGCTTTTTTGGTTTTTTCAGCCTTGCTCGGGTCTGCTTCCGCTGAAATCTTTTCATTATGCTTTAAAAAATAAAGTGACATCTTTATTTTTTCGGGTTTGATTGATGGCCATCTATGAGTGAGGGCCAAATGATAAACATTCAGTTGAAGATTATCCGAAAGCTTTTCTTCCGCCGGCATTTTCTTGCCAGTCTTATAGTCTATGATTTCATAGCTTTCATCCGCGTCGTTTTTATCTATGCGGTCTATAATGCCAGCCAAAGTATGCGTTTCTCCCGATTTTTCGTCGGGGATTTCCAGTGCGAATCTACTTTCGAGCTCAAGCGCGTTAAAATTCCATGGCTGATTTTTAGAATAGAAATTTTTGATGAGCTTAATTCCTTCCTCAAAATAGGCCTTTTCATCCGCAGATTTTCTTTCTTCATTCGGCCAGACTATTTTTTCCGATTTTTCGTTGAATTCTTTGGTGAAAAAATTCACCACTTCATCCACGGTGGGGTAGAGCGGGTTCCTCTCAAACATATATTTAAGCGCGGAGTGGAGAAGCGTGCCGAAAATCGCTTCTATGCGCTTAGGCGCTTTTAGCTTGTCTATTTCCTGATATTTGTATTTCAGTGGACAGGTCTTGAAGGTATCTAGGGCGGAATAGGAAGTTCTCATCCACCTATTCTATCAGACTGCCAAAAACACCAAAATGTGATAAAATGCTACCCGTAATATTAAGCTATTTTAGCCATGGAAAAACTCAAGCAATACTACGGGGCAATAAAAAGTTTTGTCGTTCGCCGGCCGTATTTAACGGCGATTGTCGTGATTGTAATAGCGGGAGGAATCCTCTGGTATTACTCGGGCAGTAAAAAAACAGTTATCAATTCCGTTCCAGTCAAAAGAGGGGTCATATCACAGACAATTTCTGTAACCGGTACGGTAAGACCTGCGAGTGAAGTGAGTCTTTCGTTCGAAAAGAGTGGACGAGTGGCAGCAGTTTACCGCAAGGTTGGAGATCGGGTAGAAGCAGGTTCTTATGTAATAGTGCTCGATAGTGCCGATATTTCCGCGCAACTTTTACAGGCAAAAGCAGCAGTTAAGTCAAGTCAGGCTAAACTCGAGGAGCTTAAAAGAGGGACAAGATCGGAAGATTTGGTTGTTTCACAAATTGCCGTCCAAAATGCCATCAACGATTCAGTAAACGACATAAAGAATAGCTACGTAAACGCGGATGATGCCATCCGCAATAAGGTTGACCAGCTTTTTTCCAACGGAAGAAGTGCTACCCCTCAATTCAATTTCGTAATGTCAGATTCTCAGCTAAAGACAGAAATTGAGACTGGTCGTCCGGCCATGGAAAAGATGCTGCTGCTTTGGGATCTTTCCAACGGAGCACTATCTGATTCGCCGGAGATGATAGATCAATACATAACCGAAGCCAAAGGGAACTTACGCGCGGTTCAAGGCTATCTGGATAAAGTCGCTTTTGCGGTAAATTCTTTTACCGTTAGCTCCGGAATTTCCCAGACGACCATGGACGGGTATAAGGCAGCTGTGGCTTTAGGACGGACGAATGTGACCACCGCTTTAAATGGCATCACGGCTTCAGAAGAAAAATTAAATAACGCGCTGTCTCAATTGGCATTGAAAGAAGCCGGAACGGCGGAGGAGCAGATTAGGGGGCAGGAGGCTACAGTGGAGGGAGCAATGGCTAATGTTCTAAATCTGGAAGCCCAGCTTGCTAAAACAGTGATTATTTCGCCTATCACTGGAGTAGTGACAAAACAAGACGCCAAGGTTGGAGAAATTGCCCCATTAACTTCGCTTGTTTCGGTCATTTCCGACGCGGTTTTTGAAATAGAAACAAATGTTCCCGAGGCCGATATTGCTAAAATTAAAATAGGAGATAAAGCCCAAATAACCTTAGACGCGTACGGAAGCGACGCATTTTTTGACGCGACTGTGGCAAAAATTGATCCCGCCGAAACGATCATTGATGGCGTGGCCACGTATAAGGCCACCCTTCAGTTCAAGCAGAATGACTCTCGCATACGTTCCGGAATGACAGCTAACACTGATATATTTGGAGAAAGACGGGAAAATGTTTTGTATCTTCCCAGCAGGACCATTACCGTAAAGGGGGAGGTGAAAACGGTCAGTCTTGTGGAAGGGGGGAGCGCCAGGGAAGTTATCGTTACGACTGGACTTCGTGGTTCAAATGGCGACGTTGAGATTCTCTCCGGCCTTAAAGAAGGCGACGAGGTAAAGACCAACTAATTTCAAATTTCAAAATAATTTTCTAACGCATTAATTTTAGAAATTTTTAATTTGAAATTTATAATTTGCGAAGCACATGCCTCTCATTGAAGTAAAAAATCTGGAAAAGATCTATCATGACGAGGAGGTGGCGACTCAGGTTTTGAAAGGCATCTCTTTCGGGATTAAGGAAGGGGAGTTTGTCGCGGTTATGGGCCCATCCGGTTCTGGTAAGTCCACCATGCTTCACATTCTCGGCTTTCTAGACATGCCCTCGAGCGGGGAATATCTTTTTGAAGGGAAATCGATAACGAAGCATACCGATGAAGAAATTGCTTATGTCCGAAATAAAAAGTTTGGTTTTGTTTTTCAGTCTTTCAATCTCCTTCCGCGGACAACCGTGTTTGAAAATGTCAAATTGCCTCTGGTATATTCAGGCGTTAAAGAAGAACTGTGGGACGGCTTAGCGAGAAAGGCGATTGAGTCAGTTGGCCTTTCACACAGATTGGACTTCGAACCCTCCCAACTTTCCGGCGGGGAAAAGCAACGTGTGGCAATCGCTCGAGCTTTGGTAAATAGCCCGCAGGTTATATTCGCCGACGAGCCCACGGGAAACTTAGATTCGAAATCAGGAGAAGTGGTCATGGAAATAATTCAGAAGCTCAACGCCGAAAAAGGGCATACCATTATTCTCATCACTCACGAAACTTATACCGCGGAATATGCGGAGAGAATAATTCGCTTGCATGACGGAAAAATAGAGAGCGATGTTAAAGTGTCAAGCCGGCGGACAGGAAAAATATTTGTTAAATAAAATGATTAAAATAGGGAAATACAGACATTATAAGGGTAATGAATATGAAGTAATTGACGTAGCTAAACATAGCGAAACACTTGAAGACATGGTGGTTTATCGGGCTCTTTATGGAAATCATGATTTGTGGGTCAGACCGCTTAAAATGTTTATTGAAGAAGTCAGTATTAATGGGAAGAAAATACCTAGATTCGAATACGTACTGACTTTAATCAAATAATATGATCCTAGGACATACCATAAAAACAGCCATAACCGGGCTTAAGACGAACAAGACCCGCTCGTCACTTACCATACTTGGGATTGTCATAGGAGTGACAGCAATAATTATGGTGGTTTCGCTCGGAGAAGGGGCTCAAAACCTTATTTTGGGCCAAATAGAGGGCATTGGGGCTAGGGTTGTAGGTATTATTCCGGGGCGCCAGCCTAAAGGCCCAACCGACATTTTGGCAACCCTAACCGCCTCTTTAAAACAGCGGGATTTGGACCTTCTTTCGCGCGAAGAGAATGTTCCGCATCAGGACGGAATTATGCCAATTGTTTTTGGGAGCGAAACATCCTCATATGAGAACCAGACTTATCGGCCGACAATTTTCGGCGGGACCGAGCTTATGGCGGATATATACGACATGTATCCCGAACAAGGCAGGAATATAAGCGAGGATGACGTTCGAAGTTCAGCTGACGTCGTAATTCTAGGTTCAAAAGTAGCTGAAGAACTTGCTCCTGGAAAAAATCTGCTCGGTGACAGAATAAAAATAAAGGGGAGAAATTTCCTGGTTATAGGAATATTGCCACAGAAGGGAGGGTCGTCGTTCATTAATTTTGATGAGATGGCGATGGTCCCTTATACTACCGCTCAGCGCTATATTTTTGGCATAAAACATTTTAACCGCATAGCTGTCCGCGTTGATAGTGAGGAAAATATAAATACCACGGTGGAAGATATAAAAGCAACTCTCCGTAACGCGCACGACATTACCGATCCGGACAAGGATGATTTCGGAGTAGAGACTCAGGCTGATGCCTTAAAAACCGTCGGAACAATCTTAAATACAATTACTCTTTTTCTGGCCTTGGTTGCCGCCATATCGCTTGTGGTCGGAGGTATCGGCATCATGAACATAATGCTTGTATCTGTGACAGAAAGAACGCGTGAAATAGGTTTAAGGAAAGCTCTCGGCGCGACGAATAAAAATATTCTCACTCAATTTCTACTTGAAGCGATAATACTTACAGGGATAGGTGGGGGAGTAGGAATTTTGCTTGGCTCAGGATTTTCTTTTGCCATTTCTATGATTATCAGTAAAGTGTATGGCTTAGCCTGGACATTTACTTTTCCGGTAGGGGCGGCCATTCTCGGCATTGTCGTTTCAACTGTTGTGGGCTTGATTTTTGGATTATATCCGGCAAAAAAAGCCGCCGCTAAAAATCCGATTGAAGCATTGAGGTATGAATAGAAATAACCAAAAACAAAATGAAACTTATCAGTACGGTGTTTAAGGAAGGGGAGCGAATCCCGGCGAAACATACCTGCGATGGGAAGAATATCAATCCGCCGTTGTTGTGGAGCAATGCACCGAAGGGAACTCAAAGCTTTGTTTTAATAATGGATGACCCGGATATACCGGATTTTGTAAAAAAATCACGGGGAATTGAAGTTTTTGACCATTGGCTCGCCTACAACATCCCGCCTTCAGTTTCTGGTGTTAAAGAGGGGACAGAGCCGGAAGGAATAGCTGGGCTAAACAGCGCCGGCAAAATCGGCTATACAGGCCCTTGTCCGCCCGACCGCGAGCATAGGTATTTTTTTAAGATTTACGCGTTGGATACAGAACTTGATTTGCCTGAGGGTGCGACTAAAATAGAAGTTGAAAATGCCATGCAAGGACACATTCTTGAGCAGACGGAACTAATGGGAAAATACGAGAGGCAATAAAAAAAATGGAAGAAAGAATCAAAAAAATAGAGGAAGAGATTGTGTTAATAAAAGAGAGGAACATTCGCGTGGAGACAGATAAGAGCTGGGAGACGAGTATTTTCCGCATTGTTTCGATTACAGCTATTACTTATGTGATTGCTGGCACAGTTCTATACGTTACAGGCAACGAATATCCTTTGCGGAACGCGCTTATTCCGGCTTTGGGTTACTTTCTTTCCACCCAGTCTTTACCGTTTTTGAAAACTAAATGGGTAAAACTTTTTTATGAAAAGGCTAAATAAATTAAAGAAAGGGGACATGGTGGCAGTACTCTCGCCATCATTTGCTGCTCCTGGTAAGTGGCCTCATGTGCACGAGCTTGGATTAAGACGCCTAAGGGAGATTTTTGAATTACAGCCGGTCGAATTTCCGACCACAAGAAAGATTGGTGCTTCAAAGGAGGACAGGGCAAGGGATTTAGTAGATGCTTTTGAAAATAAGGATATAAAGGGGATTATCACCACATTGGGCGGTGACGACCAAGTTACTTATATAAAAAATCTCCCGACAGGGCCTTTCATAAACAACCCCAAGCCGTTTTTTGGTTTTAGCGATAATTCCCATTTCGCTAATTTTTTGTGGCTCAATGGCATTCCTTCGTATTATGGCGGTTCTATTTTTACGCAGTACGCTATGTTTCGAAAAATGGACGATTATACCGTTAAATATTTAAAATACGCTTTGTTCGAGGAAGGCGAAAAAGAAATAGAGCCAAGTAGTTTATATAGCGACATCGGGCTTGATTGGAACGATCCGCAAAACTTGGAAAAGGAAAGTATTATGGAACCAAACGAAGGGTGGTTTTGGGACGGGACAGAAAGTGGACAAGGAATAACTTGGGGAGGTTGTGTGGAGTCGGTGGATGAAATGTTGCGTCATGGGGTGTCAATTCCAAGTTTAGACGATTTTGAAGGGGTAATTTTGATATTAGAAACGTCCGAGGAAATACCATCAAGTGATTATGTTTTCAGAGTCTTTCGAGCCTTGGGTGAGCGTGGAATTCTCGAGCGTGTAAAAGGCATTTTAATGGGGAGGCCGAAAGCTTGGGAATTTGATAAGCAAAAAAATGCTTTAGAGAAAAAAGTATATAGACAGAGCCAGCGAGAAGTCATACTTAGAGCCGTTAGGGAATATAACAGGCATATACCAATAGTGCAGAATTTAGATTTCGGGCATACCAATCCACAAGTCCCTTTTCCATGCGGAAGACTTGCGAAGATTAGTCCTAGCGCAAAAAAAATTACAGTAGAGTTTTGAAAAAATGATGGATTAAACGCAATTTCGTCTTAGATAAATAGTATCTTTGTAGATAGTTATTTTCTAAGTGAAATTTCAATTAATACTATTCCAGGTAACTTCAAAAATTGACTTGCGCGTTTCGGCGAATTTTTCGTTCTCCACGATGAAGAGGGTATTGTCAAAGCGTGGGGAAATGAAAGCCACAAATTCTTTACAGATGACTTCTGTAAAGGGAATTTTATAGTGACTGGGCATGAGCTTGGACTCGCGGTTTTCCAGCGTGTCCTTGGCTATGATTTTTCTCGCGTAATCGGAATCAGAAATGAGTTGTTTGCTCAAAATACCTAGTTTTTTCTTAGTTTTAATGATTTCTTCTAAAACGTACCTTTCTTTGACAAAATCAAGAAAATTCTGGCCTTCAGTAATGATGCGGAACTCTCTCTCTTTTGACGCGAAAACCATGTCCCATATTTTTTTGAATCCGGCCGGGCCGTAAAGAAAATACACTCGCGGTTTCTTGAATACGGAATGTCTGACATTTTCCAATTCGCCGATTATTTCTTCAGCTTCAAAAATGCGTTCGCGAAGTCTTTTAATCAAGTCTTTAGGCTCGGCCGGAATGTAATATATCTTTTTTTGTCTTTTAGTTTCAGATAGGGCGCCGAGTTCTTTGAGCTCGGAAAGCACGTAATAAATACTCGTTCTTTTCACGCCCGAATGTTTGGCTAGAGAAAGCACTGTGGCCTCTCCTAGTTTTAAAGAGGCTAAATATACGTTTGCCCCCTTCTCTGAAAGCCCAATATTCTGAAGTTTCTGCGATATTTCGTTCATATTTTTTACTCTAGCATACCGAAAAGATTGTGTCTAATTTTTCGACAAAAAGTATTGTGGTATTTCCACAATCGCTATAACCTTTAATCAGGTGGTAAGTAGTTCGTTGAAAATGCCACTCTCATCAACAGCAGGAGGGAATATGAGCAAAACTCGGTTTTACGTCGGTGGATGTTCCGGTTCGAGCAGTCCGATTCCGGCAAGGAGGGAATTCGGAAATCTGACTACGGCCCTTGGCATCTCGTGTGGAAATCAAGCACTTTTCGTCGATAACGGAAGCGGGATACCGAAAGTATCAAAGTTTCTTCTGGACAACGGAGCGGAATCGGTATGCGGGCTCCAGACCCACTACCATCAGGACCACAAGCTGGGGATTCAAAACAATTCGCTTCTGTTCAGAAAAAATCTGGTGCATGAGATATTCGCCCCCAAGCTCTGCAAGAAATCGTTTCAGCAGATAATGCTCGACGACTTTGGAACGGAAACTTGGCCTGTATCTCCGGAGATGTTCGGGTGCATCGCGGACGTCAGAGAATTTTATCCTGGGCAGGCGCTCGGTACGGTTTGGAATATCCGGACATTGCTTCTGGATCATCCGGGCGGTTCGGTGATGTATCGCATAGCGACTCCAGATGGAGATGTAGTTGTGGCGACAGACAATGAGCCAAAAGAAGAGCACATGGGTCTTATGGCCGAATTTATTTCCGGCTGTCAGCTACTCTATTTCGACCTTCAATACAGGAAGAGTGAGTACGAAGGCGAAACGGGAATATGTGGCACTCCGGCAATGTCGAGAAAAAACTGGGGCCACGGAACGCCGGAAATGCTGGGCGGGCTGTTGTCCCGTTGCCAGATTCTGCCGAGCCTCATAATGGTAGGGCACCATGATCCTTCCAGAACCGACGGCGATTTGTTTGTCTTTGAACACGAGGTCATAAAACCACTGTCGAACTATCCGTCCAAGATATCGTTTGCGCGGGAAGGAGAGGCGGTGGAACTATGACAATTTGTGTGAGTGTAAAAGGAGGTCACGCAGACCTCCTTTTTCTTGTATTAAATATGCCGTCGGGATTTTCTTTTAAGTTAAGGTCAAAAATAGGGGAGTGGTTATTTCTTGCCAGCTCCCTTTACCACCACCTTCTACGCAAAGGTTGTTTTCTTCCCGCGATTGCCGGAATATTTTTTGCTGACAAATTTGCCGGACACGGCGCTTTTATAAACTTTTTTCGTTTTCATAAAAATATAATAACATGGGTATTTGAGCTGTGGGGGGAGGGCTTCAAAGCCCCTGTGTTCTAATATATATGAGTGTCGCACAATATACCTTTTGCGACACATAGTACGCAAAAGATGACGCGCGATTGCGCGTACCCACCTCCCTCCTCACTAAGATAAGAAAAAATTAAAACTTATTGAAAAAGAATTAAAGTGTCTATCTGAGAACCAGCTTGAGGAACTTGAACCCCATTCCCCGATCCTAGGGGTAAATTATTCACGTTTATGACTGCCCAACGCCAAAGCTTACCTGTAGCCTCTTTTAAGTAATTATTCCAGACGAATTTTATCTCATTCCACACGTAACTGAAATTGCTTTGAATAGTAGGGTTTCCAGCCACGTCGCGCTCCAGGCTAATTCCAAAATAGCCCATTAAAGCTATTACGGCGATCAAAAGTATCGCTATCATGAGCAAAGACCCTTTATTGTGTGATTTTAGGATCATGATTACTAATTATATATATTTACTATAAAT
>CAYHZS010000013.1:0-15940 GCA_964361185.1 uncultured Candidatus Saccharibacteria bacterium | reverse complement strand
GCAAATGTTGTCCGAAACACGCTGGTAAAAAAAGGATTTTCCGAAGTCTATACATATTCATTGGTTGATAAGGGAGACATTGAACTTGAAAATCCGATGGCTGAAGACAAAAAATTTTTGAGGCCATCTTTGTATAATGGTCTTTTAAATGCTTTTGCTCGTAACAGCTCACAGCTTCCTTGGTTAGGTATATATGAAAAAAACACAAATGACGCGATTAGTAAATTAAAGATTTTTGAAATAGGAAATGTTTTTACAAATAAGAGAGAATTTACTTCTTGTGCCTTAGTTGCCGATAGAGAGGAAGACAGAAACGAAGTGATAAGGGAACTTGAAGAAAAACTTGGCGTAAAGATAATTAGTAAAACAAAAGATGGTGTTTTTGAATTTGATTTTGAGTCTATAGTTGATTTACTTCCTGAACCCACAGGATATGTTTTCCCTGAAACACACGAAGCAGGCGCAATGTTTAAACAGATCTCTCAGTATCCTTTCGCCTTGCGAGACATAGCCGTATTTGTACCTAGCGGAACAGATGAAAGCGAGGTGAAAAAGATTATTGAAAGAGAAGCTGGGAATTTGCTCGTAAGGAATGATTTATTTGACCGATTCGAAAAGGACGGCAAAATTTCATACGCATTCCATCTGGTTTTCCAGTCGTACGAAAAAACTTTGAGCGACAAAGAGCTTGATGAGATAATGAGTAAAATAACTGAAAAGTTAAATAGCAAAACAGGTTGGCAAGTGAGGTAAAAGAGTCACTTGACGGCTTTTTGGAGAGCAGTAATATTGAGTAAATATTAACAATTTATAGACAGTTAAAGTATGAACAAAATAGTCACATGGATAGTTGTAGTCGCGGTAGTAGTGGTCGGGGGATACGCGTTATTTAAAGGTAAACCGAGTTTCGTCGCAAATAACGAGCCGATTAAGATTGGTGTTATTGTTCCGCTGACCGGAGATCTCGCTTTTATTGGTGAGGCGGCTCGCAACGGAGCAAATTTGGCAATAGATAAGGTAAACGCAAATACGGGACTTAAGCATAAATATTCTCTCATAGTAGAGGACGATTCATTTGATGCCAAGAAGACAGCGAGTGCCATTAACAAGCTTATGAGTATTGATAAAGTCGACGCTGTTATCAGCTTGTCATCTACCGGTGGAAATGTTGTCGCGCCGATTGCCGAGCAGAATAAGTTGCCGCACATTGGCCTAGCTTCTGATTCAAACGTCGCTAAAGGCGATTATAACTTTATACATTGGACTCGTCCGCAGGAAGAAGTTGACATGATGATTTCAGAATTGGTAAAAAGAAAATTAACAAAAGTCGCTATTATCGGAGTGAATCAGCAAGGATTTAAGGCAATTAATGATGATCTCGTTAATAAGTCGTCAGGAGCGGGAATCACCGTAGTTGGCAATGAGGTTTTTAATCCTGGGGACAAGGATTTTAAAACCACGATTTCAAGAGCTGGAAAAAACAATCCGGACATCTATATTTTGGGAGCCTTTACTCCTGAATTGGAAATACTCGCGAAACAAATGAAAGATTTAGGAGTAAAACAACCGCTGACCTCAATTGAGTCTTTTGGCATAACAGATAAGCCTGCTATTTTTGAAGGACAATGGTTTGTTGATGCAGCTGTTTCATCAGGTGGTTTCAACGATGAATACAAAACCAAGTACGGGAAGGAAGTTGGGCCAGCATCGGCGAATACCTATGATGCCGTCAACCTGTTCGTCATGGCTGTTGAAGCTACAGGAAATTACGGAAGGCCGACAGGCGCGGAAATAGTAAAACAGCTACTTAAGGTTAGTGATTATTCAAGCGCTTTTGGAAAGCTAAGCGTTAGTCCTGAAGGAGAATTTATTTCTCAACCATCGGTCAAAATTATAAAGGACGGAAAGGCGGTTGAAGTTAAATAATTTTACCAAAATCAAAATCCCTCCCTGCTAGAAGGGAGGGATTTTGATTTGAGAAATAAGGGCTAAAACGCTATACTTTCGGGAATGGATCAGGTAGTAGAAAATGGCATTGTGGGCAAACACATATCTTATTCGGAATGATACCCAAAAATTATTGGTTTAATTTTAAATGGTTGTAATATAAGCTCCACAAGAGCCATGCCATTTTTCACTACCTGATGGACATAGTCATACAAATTGCCCTAAACGCCGTAATTGCAGGCGCTATATACGCGCTTATCGCGCTTGGTTTTAATCTTATTTACGGCACGGCCAAATTTTTTGATTTGGGGTACGGGGCGCTTGCGACAGTCGGCGGATATTCTGTCTATTATTTCTACAAGTCGCTAGAGCTTAATATCGTTACGTCTATAGCGCTTGGCGTGCTTCTCGCAGGTACTTTAGGTTTTCTCATAGAAAAAGTTGTTTACAAACAGCTTCGTGTGAAGAAGGCATCCAGCACGGTTTTGTTGGTAGCTTCTTTGGGTGTGCTTACCGTAGTGCAGGCTATTGTCGCCATTATTTTTTCCAGCCAATTCCAGACGCTTTCGCGCAATATCGGCGATGAACGAACCTTTAATATTTTTGGCGGAATCATTACTCAAACCCAGACACTTATCTTTTTTGCGGGGATTGCCATAATGATTGGATTAGGGTTAGCCCTCAAATACACTCTTTTTGGGAAAGCCGTCCGGGCCGTGTCCGACGATGAAGAAGTGTCCAAGATTGTTGGCATTAACAGCGAGCGCATTCTGGGAAAAGTTTTTTTTATTGGTTCGGCCATTGCGGGACTTGCCGGCATTGCGGTCGGATTTGATACAGGAATAGAGCCCACAATGGGCATGCACCTTCTTTTGAAGGGTGTTATTGCGGCAATTATAGGCGGAATAGGCAATATTTACGGTGGGGTGCTTGGCGCTTTTTTCCTGGCGACAATAGAAAACCTTGGGGCGTGGCAATTCGCGGGGGAGTGGAAGGACGCGATAGCGTTCATCGTCCTCATTATTTTCCTCCTTTTTCGTCCACAAGGAATACTGAAAAAGTAGAGAAAAATAGTAAGCACCAAATTACAAATCCCAAATTACAAACAATGTCTAAACACTAAAATGGAAAAACCAAAAACATATGATTTGGAGGAAAGAACATATGAGTTTGCAAAAAAGTGCCGAGATTTTGTTACCGCTTTGCCTAAAAGTATTTCAAATATAGAATATGGCAAACAGCTTATCAGGTCGTCAGGCTCACAGGCAGCAAATTATATAGAAGCAAATGAAGCGCTTAGCAAAAAAGATTTTGTTCACAGAATAAAGATAAGTCGCAAGGAGTCGAAGGAAAGTTGTCTATGGTTAAGATTATGCGAAGTTGGTAGTAAGGAAGAACTGGGAAAGACTCGTGTTGATTTAAACAATGAAGCCATAGAATTAAGAAAAATATTTACTGCTATTCTGTCAAAAAGTGAATCTTAGTTTTTGATAATTTGGGTATTGTGAATTATAGTTTGTTTGTAATTTGGTGCTTGTGATTTGTAATTTATTTATTATGGAATACTTCATCCACATCGCTATATTGGTTTCTATATACGGGATACTCGGCCTTTCGCTTAATCTTATTGTTGGCGAGGCAGGATTGCTTTCCGTGACGCAGGCGGCTTTTTACGGTATAGGAGCGTATGCCACAGCGCTACTACTTGTCGGAAGTGGAGTAGGCTTTTTCTTAGCAGCGCTTTTTGGGGCTCTCCTTACGGGAATCGTCGCACTCGCCATTGGGGTAGTGCTTTCCAGATTTAAGGGAGATTATTACGCGCTTGGCTCATTCGGTTTCAACGTTATTGCTTTCAGTATTTTCCTCAATTGGCAGAGCGTGACTCGCGGTCCGCTTGGCATACCGGGAATTCCCCGGCCAGAGATTTTCGGATTTCAATTTTCCGACAATTTTTCGTTTTTGATTTTGTCCGTCGTCTTTTGCCTTTTAACCTTTGCCTTTTGCCATTTTCTCACCCATTCATCGTTCGGCCGAGTTCTTAAATCAATTCGTGAAGACGAAGAAGCCATATCCGTTTTCGGATACAATACGTCGTATTATAAGCTTGTAATATTCGTAGTTTCCGCGATGCTTGCCGCAGTGGCTGGTTCTTTATTCGCGAGTTACATTACTTTCATTGACCCGTCTAGTTTCTCGCTCAATGAATCAATTTTTATACTGGCCATCATTATTTTGGGTGGGCTTTCCTCCAATCGTGGCGCGGTGGTCGGAGCCGCTTTTCTTATCATATTGCCGGAAGCACTACGTTTCGTTGGTTTTCCTTCAGACGTTGCCGCCCAGATGAGGCAGGTGGTTTACGGGCTTATTCTCATACTTTTGATGTTATATAGACCGCAAGGATTGCTAGGGGAGTATAGGTTGTAAGAAAAGCACGAAATCACAAGCACCAAATTACCCCGGTAGTAGAGCAGAGCTCACTACGGGGCAGGCAAACAAATTCAAAGTACGAAATTCAAAATTGCAAAAAATTAGAAGGAGTCTTTGAGGAATTGATGCGGGTCAACTTTTTTGGCTGTTGTTTTTAGGTACTCAAAAATCATCTTAATCATAAGCAAAATTTGCTTGTTTTTTATTTCCACGGCAATTTCACCGTCAACATGGAATAAAATCGCCCGGTCGCGGAATAAAAGAATTTCGGCCGAAGAAGGGAAAAATTGAGGAGGAATAAGATATACGATATTCATGCGGTCAACATAGCTATCTGCCCACTTTTTCCCGAATAGCGGGATAAGTCGGGAAAAGTAGTCTTCTGGAATAAAGGATTCCCCGATAATTTTTTTGTCTCTGAGCATATTGTTTACCTTTAGAATATTTTGGAGTCCGAATACGCGGAGCCATCCGTCATTTCTGTTGGAACTCTGGAAAATGGAGAATCGTTCGTTTGGGTGTAGGGTCAAAGTGCCGAGTATTACTTTTCTTATGGCATTATCGCCGCGATGCACAATTATGCTGGTATCTTCTTTGTGCTGAATTTCGAAGACGGAAGATTCTTTAATATGCTCAAGCTCATTTATCGTGCTTGAAAGGAGCTTTTCCAATGAATAAGAGTCGGCACGGAGCCAGTAGACCTTTCGGTCAGTTTTTCTTTTTTCGGCAAGCCCGCGCTTCTGTAGGGTAGAGAAGGCCAGATACGCGGTGGCATTCGGGACATTACTTGCCCGTACCACTTCACTGGGGCGCTTAGGGGCGCTACTAAGCGTATTTAATATCCTAATCTCGTGCTTATTCATGCGGAGAAGGGCTTGGATGTCTTTGTTTGTTATCATAAATTTTGCATAATCTATCGGTTTTTATGATAAATCATATTATACATTTTGGCAAGGGGAATAAGGGTAAAATGGTTCTATACCGAGAGCAAAGTAAAATTTTTTCTTTTTCCGCGGTAGGCCTGTAGCATATGTTGAATTATCGGAATAATCATCAATTCAAATATGAAAAAACAAATAGTACTTACAGTGTTTGTGATTCTGGCCATTATTGGCGCTTATTTGTGGCAAACCAATAAGCCGGAAAATATTGTCGTACAAGATAGGCCTGTGAAAATAGGAATAATCACGCCACTTTCTGGTTTTCTCGCTGATTACGGAGAAGAGACTAGGCGCGGTGTACTCGCCGCGCCCCATGACGGCATTGAGTATGTTTTTGAAGACGAAAAATGTGAAAGCGCTCCGGCCTTAAGCGCCTTTAAAAAATTGACCGAGTTCGATCAGGTTCAATTTATCATCGGTCCCGGTTGTGGTGCTCCGCAGGAAACAATCGCGCCACAATTGAAAGGCAAAGACATCTTGGTCTTGGTGCCGTCAGCGGCTACTCAGGAACTCTATTCACGGAGCGGTGGCAATCTTTATAATATCCAGTACGCGCTCGAGGACGAATCGGCGTTTATCGCCAAGCGCATGTATGAACTGGGGTACAAACGTGTTGCGCTTATTCACTACGCCAACGCTTTCTCAGACGTCCATACTGCGACGTTCAAGAAGCATTTTCGGGGAGAAATTGTCATTGATTCAATTATATTGAAAGATGACACGGATGTTTCTACGGAACTTTTGAAAATTCGCTCGGCAAAGCCGGATGCCATTTTTAGCACTGACGTGTCATTTTTCTTCGCCCAAGGATTAAGTAAGGCGAGGAATCTTGGCATCAAGATGCCGATTTTTTCGCAATACGCAGTAGAGCTTCCCGCGGTACGTTCGATGGTTGAAGGAGTAATCTATTCGTTCCCCAAAGATATAACTGATGGAGAAGGCGCGGTTTACGGACTCGCAAAACAATCAGCCGAACTCTTGATTCCACTGGTAAAAAGTTGCAAAGGAGATTATAGGTGCGTAAAAAATAAAATAGATTTGTCCGGCGAGTTTAACGATCTAGGCATTAAGAAACGTGACCTTGTCTTAAAGCAAATTGTGAACGGAAAGCCCTCAATATTCAATCAGTAGAGATACTAAGCGGTTTCCTTGTTTTGAGCATAGGCATAGGGTAAAATAAGGGGTATTAAATTTATGAAAAATCCCTTTATTTTGCTTGCCGTTCTCTTGATTATCATAGGTGGTGTTTGGGTTTTTAACAATAAAGAATCAACACCCGCAGAAGTTGGCACAATTCGCATTGGCGTGTTAACCGACCTTACCGGTCCCGCTGCAGGATACTGGGGCGAACCGACTCGCGCTGGGGCAGAGCTGGCTGCGCAAGAATTACGGGACAAGGGCTATGATGTGCAACTTTTCTTTGAAGACTATCAGCTTGATGCCTCCAAAGCTCCGGGTGCGATACAAAAGCTGATAAGTGTCGATAAAGTTGATGCTATGTATGTCGAGTTCAATCCTGGCGCGATTGTTGCCGCTTCGATTTTTAAGGATAGATCGATTCCTATGATTTATGACGCGGCTATTACTTCGCCCCTTAAGGAATCAGAATATTTCTTCAAGACCTATCTTGATTTTCAAGCCGGTTGTCGCACTATTGCCCAAAAATTTAAAGATGAGGGAATGAAAAAAATCGGTATGCTCAAGATTAATCTTGAAGCGGGCGAGCTTTGTTTCCTGGGTGTTAAGGAAGTGTTTGGCGACGAGGTAGTCGTTGAAGGATACAATATGGGTGATACTGATTTTCGCACGCAAATTCTTAAGATTAAAAATTCAGGAGTTACGGCGGTCATTAATGCCGCATTTGAGGACGGTACTTATAACACCCTCAAGGTAATTCACGACCTCGGATACAACTTAAAGTTTGGTACAGTTGACGATACCATTACCGAAAAAATTACTTCGGCATACGGTAAAGAACTCAAGGGCGCGTGGACATTTGGGTTTAGAGATGTTGGCGATGGATTCAAGAGCAAGGTTGATGCTTTAGCTAAGCGTAGCTTCGGAACTTACTATGGGGCAGCGATTGCCTACACTCACGTGACTCAGCTTGCTCAAGCTCTTGCGGTTTGCGACAAAGAAACAAAGTGTGTGACTAACAAAATAGCAAACTCTACGGCAAGTTCGATTATTGGCTTCCGCGGTTTTGAGAATCGTATAGCCAATCTAGATATGCAGACAAAACAGTACTAACGCAAAAAGCGCTTCCCGAAAAAGTTTCTAGTTCGTAAGCTCCAAGCGTAGTTTTCTTGCCCATGCCTATGGCTATAGGGTAAAATAAGGGGTAATAAATTTATGAAAACCCCCCTTATTTTGTTCGCCGTTCTCGTGATTATCATAGGTGGTGTTTGGGTTTTGGCTGGGGAAAATAAGACGATAAGTTCAAACGAGCCGATTAAAATCGGAGCTTTGCTCTCACTTTCTGGGGATTTGGCGGCATGGGGTGAAAATTCTAAAAAGGGAATAGAATTGGCAGTTGAGGATTTTAGATTGAAATATCCGGGCGTATCAGTTGAAGTTGCCTATGAGGATACCCGTGGAGACCCGAAGGTTGCCGTTACCGGATTTCAAAGACTACTTGAAGTAAATAAAGTGGATGGGTTTATTGGTCCGTTAATGATGGCAGAAGTTAATTCTGTAGTTCCGCTCATACAAAAAGAAAAAATTCCTGTTGTTTCTCCGGCTTTTTCGCCACTTGAAACTCGCCCCGATTTGAAGAACCCTCTTATGGTATGGATGGACCCGACCATTGAAGTAGAAAGGTTGGCCGGATATATGTATGGTAAAGGCCTAAGAGAAGTTGCTATTATTGGTTCAAGTGACCCATGGGAAAAGGAGGGATACGACGCATTCATTAAGGAATTTGAAAGATTAGGCGGAACAATCACTGCGAAGGAAACTGTTGACCCTTCAGCAACAGACATAAGGACTGAAATTTTCAAACTCTCAAACACAAAGCCTGAGGCAGTATTTGTGTGTACTTACTACCAGTTCGTCAATTCCCTGAAAGCCCTTTCAACATATAAATATTCGGGAGAAAAATATAGCGTAGAGGTTGATGCGTATTTAGCCGGAGAAACTAAGGGGTATTCAAGCGGGGTTCAATTTATAGCTCCGGATTTTTATACTTCAGATTTTGTTGAGCGATTTAATAAAAGGTTTGGAGAAAACCCGAGTATTCCCGCAGGCCAGGCATATGACAATGCCATGATTATTTTGTCTCTGTTTGAAAAATACAAGACTAGGGAGAGAGTGATCCAGGCAATGCACGATTTTAAAGAATGGGACGGCGTTTCGGGCAAGATAGAAATTACTCCGGAAAACAGGACTATATTACCGACAGCATTGTTTGGATTAAATAATGGGGATATTTCAAGGTTACAGGATTTAAAGTAACTTTATGAAAAATCCCCTTATTTTGCTCGCCGTTCTCTTGATTATCATAGGTGGTGTTTGGGTTTTGGGTAACAAAAACAGAACAACAAATTCAAGCGGACCGATTAAAATCGGAGTGGCTGTTGCGCAAACCGGTCTTGCTTCTGAATGGGGAGAAAATGAGTTCAAAACCATACGGATGATGACTGATGATTTGAACAGAAACGGCGGGATTAATGGGCAACAAGTTGAATTGGTCATTGAAGATACTCGGTCTGACCCGAACGGAACAACCAACGCCATTTTGAAACTAGCGACCGTGGACAAAGTTCAGGTTATCATCGGCCCGTCTTGGGGGGATTCATTTCAAGGGGGTTTCCCTATAGCGGAAACTAATAAGGTTGTTCTGGTTACTCCAAGCGCAGCCCTTGAGTCCGTGTTAAACAGAAAAGACTTTTCCTACCTTTTTTCTACTTGGTGGCCTCAACTGCCGGAAGTTGAGGCTTTCCGTGATTACCTCATTAAAAATAATTTGACGAAGGTTGCCATCCTTAATGATCAGGATGCTTTTACCACCGCTATTGCAAATCAAGCAGAGGAAGTTGTAAAAACAAGTAATCAGCTACAGTTTGCAGGCAGGTTTGAAGTTCCAGTGGGAACGAAAGATTATCGTTCGACTTTGATCAAGATAAAACAGTCAAGCCCTAATGCCGTATATATTTTGGTGCAAGACGATAGTCAGTACGGCTCTTTAATGAAGCAAGCTAAAGATTTAAATCTTAGTTTCAACTTCTTTTCCGTGACTTCCGCCCAAAACGAGGGGATGATTAAGAATTTTAAAAAAGCGGTTGATGGTTTGCGATATACCTATCCGCGTGTCATTGAGGACGACGCTTACAAAGAAATGGTTTCCCGATATAAAGATACATATGGCGAACTTCCGACAGGATCGTCCTTTACTAATACCATAAATGCCACGAATATAGTGTTTGAAACATTGAGAAGGGGAGCAAGAAGCGGGACGGAAATCCGCGATATGTTAGAACAAATTAATATACCGGGCGTTGGTTTGGATAATGTGAGTTTTGGCGAGGAACATCAAATTGATAATTCTCAATTTGAAATCAGAATTATTAGAGACGGCAAATTTGTGGTGGTGGAATAGAATGTCCCTCCTTCAAACAAAAAATTTAGTTAAATCATTCGGCGGAGTACACGCGGTGGACCATGCCAGCTTGTCATTTGAGGCCGGCAAAATTACCGGTCTCATTGGTCCGAACGGTTCCGGTAAAAGCACGCTCATAAACGTGCTTACGGGGCTTTTGCCGATGGACGGGGGAACCGTGGTCGTAAGCGATTCTGTTACAGTTGACGCTATACGCCCGAGCGAAGTTTCTTCTTACGGGATTACGCGGACTTTTCAAAATGTCCGGCTTATAGGGCAGTTGAGCGTTTTGGATAATATTCTGGTGGTCTTGACCGAGCGAAATGTGTGGGGCGCGCTTTTTGAAAATCATGGGAAGATTCACCTTGACTCAGCGGAAGATGTTTTAAAAAAAGTTGGATTATGGGAGAAGAGAAATGAACTAGCAGAAAATCTTTCCTACGGTCAGCGCAAACTTTTAGAAATTGCCCGCGCTGTGTCCATGAAAGCAAACATATATCTGTTTGACGAGCCATTTGCCGGTCTTTTTCCGGAGATGGTTAAGATTATTTCTGGTATTTTGAAAGAGTTGCGCGGGTCCGGAGTGTCCGTGGTCTTAGTGGAACACAATATGGACCTTATCCGCGGAATGGCTGACTATTGTTACGTGCTTGATAGCGGGAAAGTGATTGCCAGTGGAACACCAGCAGAAGTGTTAAGCCAAGATGATGTGATTGAAGCGTACTTAGGAAAATGAACACTAAATTCCAAGCATCAAACCACCCCGGTAGTAGAGCAGAGCTCACTACGGGGCAGGCAGACAAATACGAAGTACTAAATACGAAATAATTCGTAAATCTTGAATTATAATTCCTGAATCTATTTAGGTTCCTCGCACATGCTCCAGAGCATGTCAAAAAATTTTTTGTAGTCGTCTGCTACCCGCTTTGATTTTATAATGTAAATTAAAGGAGGGTTGTCGACACTGTGTATTGTTACCGCGTTAAAGCGAACAACGGTTACAATCACAGAGCGCGGTAGTTTTTCCAATATCCTATATTTAAAATAAGGATTCGCTTTACTCGCTATTTCCAAGCTAGGCGCTTCTTCTTTGCATCCGATGTAGTACGTGTGTAGGCGTTTTTTGGTGGCAATCTTGGCGTATTCAAAATAATCATCACCGAAGAAAGCAATAAATGCGTCGCCGGAACCGCCTATAATATATTGCACAGTATCTTGCTCGAGATTGTTTATGATTCTTTGTTCAAAATCCCTGACCTGCTTCTCTCCATAGTAAACTTCAAAATCCTGCTCTGCGCCCACTGTGGATATGATTTTTAATTCCTTCTCTATGTTTTCTGCTTCTATGAGTTTCCTTTGAGCCAGTTTTGTAACTTGGGCTGGCGGGAGGGCTTTACATAGGAGTTTTCGTCCTTCCCTAAAAATTTCTATGAGCCCTAACTTCTCAAGCTTAGAGAGAGAATTGTGTACATACTGCCGGTGCATTTTTTTGACCTTGGCTATTTTGGAGCCGGTGACGTTTTGGCCATTTTCAAGTAAGTACAGATAGACATGAGAGTCGTTCCCGGTAAGACCTATAGACTCAAGCATATTTGGAAGCTGCTTTGTTGAATCAGTTTTTAAATTATTGGTCATATAAATATATGACAGATTAGCATAATACCATTATTTTGCAAGAGGTCTGGTCAAGAAATGTTGACATAATTAGACTTTACATAATTATTGTTGTTTAGTATAGTATTGGTTATTAAACTGTAACAAAAAGTAAAAATATGAACAAAATTCTAGTTGGGGTCATTGCTCTTATAATAATCATTGTCGGTGCGGGCTATTTCTTCACTGGGAATGACAAAAAAGCATCACAAACGAACGAGCCTATTAGGATTGGAACCATTTTTTCTCAAACCGGTTTTGCCAGTGCCTTTGGGGAAATGACATATAGAGGCGTGATGCTGGCTGTTGATGAAATAAATCAGAATGGGGGAATTAATGGCAGGAAAATAGTTGTGGTATCAGAAGACGATAGAACTGACGGCAAAGCGGCAATTGGAGCTTACAAAAAATTAACAAGTATAGACAATGTTGATGCTATTATTGGTGGGAACTTTGATTTTGTGGTCTCTCCTTTATTTAAGGAAGCAGAGAACGGTAGCGTGGTGGTTATTACACCAATGGCTTCGAGAATTGACGGTACCCTAGACACGAATAAAAACAGCTTCACGATGCTAATTGACCTTAAGGACATCGTGAAAACTCTAAAACCGTTTCTGGAATCGGCAGACTATAAAAAAATGGCGGTAGTTCACTATGCCTCTGGCTTTGGGAATCAATTTGCCAGCACATTGAACGAGATTTCCGAGGGACAAAATAAAGGTAAAATTGTGGAAGAAGTCTATCAGAACCTTGGTACTACCGAGTGGCCAAGCTATATCTTGCGCTTGAAACAACAGGATGTTGATCTTGTTTTTGCGGATATGTTACAGGACGATTTTATTCGGTTTGTGAATGACTCAAAAAGATTAGGTTTTAGACCAAAATTCGTAACTCACAACGATATTCGCAATGCCTTGGCTAGAAAAGATATTAATATGTCTATTCTCGATGATGTTATCGTCTTAAACTGGGATGTACTTGGTAGTGAGAAGTTTATAGAGTCCTTCAAGAAGAAATATGAAGTGAATCCCATTAATTATGCCTCGCAAGCATATGTGGCAACGTACATATTGGCCGAAGCCCTTTCGCAAAATGGGAAGGATAATCTAAATGCACATTTAGAGAAGAATTCTTTTAATACCTCGGAAGGAGAGTATAAATTCAATGACAAACATGCGGTTACTTATACTCCAGTCGAAGTTCAAGTTATAAGAAATGGCAAATTAGAGACGTGGAAGAAGTAATTGATGAACTAAGGTAATTAAATGGCAAAAAACCACCCGCATTGCGGGTGGTTTTTGGTTCGTGTTACTATGATAAACATATAAATAACCATTGTATTATATGAATAATAAAGTCATTGGCTGGGTTATTGTAGTTGTTGTCGTTGCAGGAGGAATCTGGTACTGGCAGACTAAAAAGGAGGATAACATATCGAACAACCAAACGCCGATTAAAATCGGGGTTGTTTTGTCACTTTCAGGTTACGGCGCAGAAGATGGTGAGGCTATTAAGCGAGGATTAGATTTGGCCCAAGAAAAATTAAAAGAGAAAGGTGTTGATGTTGAACTCCTGTATCAAGACGACGCAACAGACGCCAAGCAGACTGTGTCTGCTACCAGGCAACTCATAACTTCAGGCGTGGACGCTCTTATTGGTTGGCAATGGAGCTACTTGATGCAACCTTCACTTCCAATAATAAATGAATCAAAAATCGTGGCTTTTGCTCCGAGTCTTAGTTATGGTTTGGTTGCTATGCCAAGCGAATATGTTTTTTACGGCTATATAAGTACTGATAAAAAAACTGTGCCACTTACAGAATGGTTTAAAGAGCAGAAAATTAAGAAACCAGCTTTTATAGTAAACGGTAATTTCCCTTGGTCAGAAAGTCATCTTGCAGTTTTCCAAAAAGCCATTTTGGGAGCTGGTGGGAAAGAAGTATTAGCGGAAAAAGTCAGTTTTGGCTCTGAAAGTAGTGACATTTCTATCATTATGATTAAGGCAAAAAATCTTGGTGCAGATGCCATTTTGTGGTCAGGTTCATATGATGGCGAAATAATAATAGCCAAAAGACTGGGTGAATTAAACTGGAACATACCATTTCTTTCTGATGAAAATATCACTGTTGCTATCGGTAAAAAACAAATACCAGAAAACAACATGAAGATTTTTACTTTCAGTAAAGAAAATGTTCTTGCTGAAGAATTTAAAACAATTTTTAAAAATCGTTACAACTCTGAACCTTTACACTATTCAGATTCGGCTTACGATTCACTCATGATACTTGTTAATGCAATTAAAAATCATGGCGACACTCCTCTTAACGACTATATTCGCCAAAACACTGACTATAATGGCTATAATACTAAATATCAATTTAACAAAGACGGAGATATTTTAGGCGGAGCCTGGAAGGTAATACGAGCAAGGTAAAATGCAAAAGGAAATTCTACTGAAGCTTGAAAATGCCTCCGTGCACTATGGCGGGATTCGGGCATTGGATAGTGTGACAATCCAGATTGATGAAGGAGAAATAATCGCGCTCATGGGTCCCAATGGCGCCGGAAAATCTACCGCACTCAAAGCCATTTTCGGCTTGGCTCCACTTGCGCACGGTAAAGTGTTGTGGCACGAAAAGGAAATTAAACCTAAACCCCACGAAATGGTGGCGCGAGGAATCACCTATGTACCACAGGGCAGACAGGTGTTTAAGAGCTTAACGGTCTATGAAAATCTTGAACTAGGTGGATATGCTCTTCCAAACAAGAAAGACGTAAAAATAAATATTGAAGAAGTGCTGGAATTTTTTCCGGCGTTAAAAGAAAAGCTTAATGTTAAGGCAGGCCTGCTTTCCGGCGGACAGCAACAGATGCTCACTATAGCCCGCGGATTGGTAAGCGACCCAAAAATCCTTCTTCTTGATGAGCCATCCCTCGGACTTTCTCCGAAGATTGTAAAAGAGGTATTCGCGAAAATTACAGAAATAAATCAATTGCGAAAGATAGCCATAGTAATCGTGGAGCATAGCATTGCCTCGGTTCTCGGTGTGGCCAAGCGCGCCTATGTGTTATCTCGCGGAAAGATTGTACTGGAGAAAGAAGCGAGTAGGCTGGTTGGAAGCGCGGATTTGGAAAAGGTCTTTTTGGCATAATTCAAATGAATCGGGTAGTGAAAAATGACACTGGAGAAATGTGTATTAATTTTAAGATTATAATGCAAGAGATTATTAAACCTAATATAAGAATAGTGGTAAAACTGCTCCTGTAAGAGCGGTGCCATTTTCTACTACCCGATGAAGCTAGATATTCCATACTATTCTCAATTTTTAGATGTGGCAGACCAATACTGGATGCCGAGGGCTTGCGGTATGGCTTGTCTTAAGATGGTTCTAGATTTCTACGGCAAAAAAACCCTTCCGCTTTTGGAAATGTGCGAGAAGGGAAAAGAGGAAGGGGGATACGGACCGTCTGGATGGTTCCATGATTATTTTTTGAAGGTCGCGCAAAGTTATGGGTTGAAAGCCGAAAGGGGAGAGAAGATAGGCGAGATTATGGGGTTCCAGAAAATTCACGATGAATTAAAAGCTGGACACCCAGTTATTGTTTCAACGACCAAGCATATTTTAGGCCAGCAGAAATTCCATATGGTAGTACTTACGGGGTATGAAGAAAATGACGGGATTGAACACCCGGAAAGAAAAGGCCAACTGACAGGTTTTTACTTTAACGAACCGGAATCGCTCTACAGGGAGCAAGGGAAAGATGTGTTTGTGGATATTAAAGCTTTCAAACACGACTGGCGCAAAATGGCCATATTTATCGCGCCTGCCTAAATTTTTGAGTACAAAAACTTTGGCAGGTAAACCTCTAAAAAAGACCTATTTAACAGGGTAAAAGCCATCCACATAATTTGCTATAAAATGCTTGTATTTTAAGGTGTTTTCTGCTAAAATTAGAGCACCATAAGAGGTGCTTTTTTTGTTTAAAATACACTAAAAATCATGGCTGAAAAGAAAGGAAACGGGCATCATTATAGTGCCCAAGATATCTCTGTTTTGGAGGGTTTGGAGCCAGTCAGAAAACGTCCCGGGATGTATATCGGCACGACCGGTCCTGATGGTCTGCATCATCTCATCTGGGAGATTTTTGACAACTCGCGCGATGAAGCGATGGGCGGTTTTGCCGACCATGTGGAAGTGGTTCTTCTCCCCGAAAATGGAATTCGAGTAACAGACAACGGGCGAGGCATACCGATAGATATACACAAGCAGACAAAAGTTTCTGCGCTCGAGACGGTAATGACCACGCTCCATGCCGGAGGAAAATTCGGCGGAGAAGGATATAAAGTTTCCGGAGGCTTGCACGGAGTCGGCGCG
>CAYHZS010000012.1:1455-16604 GCA_964361185.1 uncultured Candidatus Saccharibacteria bacterium | reverse complement strand
GAAGCCAAGTTCATGGAAAAGCCTCGAGGCTTCGCCGTGGCTCCGAATGTTTCAGAACGCCAGAACATGGTGCCTGGAACATCGGGCTTAAGGAGATGGTTCAAAGTAAGTCCTGACCCCTTGCGTAGCGATACGTGAGGGGTCTTTTATATTTTTAAAAACAAAAAATTAATGATTTATTCCAGTGATTTTTTGTTTTGAATACTGCTCTCAGCAGGTATGCCTTGTCAGAATAGATGTCTGGAATGATTGGGACTATCTTCGGACTCTGAATCTATCTCAAATTTGCTGGGTCAAAAACTGGCCGACAACTTGGTTAACTTCTTCAATAATCTCCGGATGGTAACGATAATCGTGATCTGAATTGAGTTCATGTAGTTGCTTTGGTTCTGCTGCCAATTTATACGCCTCTCGCACATCTTCAGGGAAAACAACATTGTCTTCTTTTCCAAGGAAGAAAAGTTTTGGTTTTGTGCATGTTTCCAATCCTACGTATTCAGTCAGATCATTAAAGTAACTCATTGGTAGATTGAATTGCTTATTTTCTTTGGTCTTCTTTGTGCCTGGTGGTAAATCTCTGTATGAAATACGAATATTACCCGACTCTTGAGGTTTAGAGCTCGGACCATAATGAGACATCATGGCAATGAAGTGCGTGACGTGTGGATTGTTGATACCAGCAAACATTGCCATACTCCCGCCACGACTATGGCCTAGTATTATTGTTGGCCGATTACCGAAGTATTCTATGAGTTCATCTATCGCCTTTAAGTAATTAGGGGTGGTGTAGAGAGAAATGTCGCCTGGGCTTTCCCATGTGCCAGGTGGATCAAAAGAGAGGGCGAAGTATCCCTTACTTGCAAGGAAATCGACATGGCTACGCATGTGTGCATAATCTTTAGTGTCCAGCCGGCCTGGTATTACAATCGCGATTTTTGATGAATTGGGGTCACCTTTTTCATACACAGCCAATTCAAAAGTCTTAGTTTTTATTTTTTTCATAAGTTAAATACTCCCGGCACCTCATAGGAACTTACTATGGGGTGTCGCTAGTTTCAGATTTTGTTTAAATCGTGTCTGATTTCACCTGATTTTGTCATAATACCTACGGCATTTGATAATAATTTTCTGCGAAGATTCAACTCGTTAAATTCTTCTTCGTTCAAATCTCCGTCCGGATTCCAAATCCATATTATTTCCCAATCTTCTTTACTCCGTTTATTTAAGGCAATTATGGTGTCGTAAATTAGAGGCAAACGTTCTTTTGCCCCCTCTCTGTCTCCGGCTTCAAGCGCTGTTTCTGCTTCATCAAAGGCCCTAGACAAGTTTTCAAGTATCTCTTGTTTTGATAAATTCCCCTCTTGCGGCTGTAAATTAGGTGTTTCTGGCATATATTTTATTTTAGCATGTTGATGCTCCCTGGAATGAGGATTTTAATTCCAGTGCCCTATTCATTATTCTGTCTCCGATTTCACCCCAATCAAAATATTTTTTAATATCTTTTGGATCAATTAATTCTATTTTGGTAACATCACCATCCGGATCGGCAACAAATTTTCCCAGTGGCTCGACCACGCAAAATGATCTGGTTTGTCTGGCTATTCGATTCGGTTCGTAAATATCTTGATAACCAATAAGTTCTTGATGTAAAACTTTCATATTGGTTTCCTCTGCGACTTCTCGCACAACCGCTTCCTCGTATGTTTCTCCTGATTCAATTCCTCCCCCTGGAGGAGTCCAGTATTTTTTCTCGTCAGCATATACAATGACTAACTTATCTTCATAAAAACAATAAGCGTGTATGCCCTGGAGAATTTTGTCGTCTAAATCCTTCATTGGGTCATCTTCATTATAGACAACCTTAAGAGTCTGGCTCGATCGATTTGTTAGAGTTGATTCAATTTTCATATTTGCCAGTCAACAACAGAAATGACGCACTATCCCTACTCTCCCGTAAAGCGGAATGTAGAAGCGATAATGTCGAAGACCTCGGGTTGATTGTAATACTGATTGCTCTCAATAAAGACCCGCCTTACCGTGACGATGTTCACCGTCGGGTCAGGGTGTTTACTTGGCGTTTGGTTCTTATCTTGATAGTCAAGGCGAGTCTGCAGATACGGCCAGCCAAGTATATCGGCAAGGACGATCTTCCACTGCGAGTAATAACCAATTGTTCGTTCATCGTCGATGATCTTTCTCATAACCACTTTTTGCTTGCCGGCCATGCCAAATATGGGCGACCCGAGGTACATGTTAATAACCTCTTCAAGGGTGTCGGAGGGCTCGTGCGCAAGGTTAATGCCACCAACATTCAACTCGGCGATCCGATATTTCTCACTACTGTCGTAGAATCCACCGAGCATGTCGTCCGATCCCTTGAATATCCAATCGGCTGGATATTTAAAAGTGAAACGATACTTTGTGTTCGTGAGCGTTTTCCATTTTAGAACGTCGAGGTCTGATTTAGTGCTTATGTACACATGCGGAATCTGCGACTCCGGATACGGAATACTGGTGGCGTTCGGAAGTGGCGGCTGCTGTATGACGCGCAGGTGTGGCTCATCTAGGCTCACATACGCTCCCTCGGTCGGACCCCAAACGGGGCTATTCAGGAGTCCATAACCCTTGTACTTCGACTTCTCGTCCCACGGCAAATCTTCTGGCGGAAAGTCGTAACCCTTCTTTGACTTTACCGCAGTGTCTGTCGATTTGGTCGTGGTAGCATTTGTGGTAGTAGAAGTTTTAATATCACTTTTTTGTGTCACAGTTGCATTCTGAACCTGTTGCACTTGTGTTTTCGGTGCTTTATTAAAAATAAAAAAGTTCCAAGTAAATGGGTTCCACCATGAGGCAAGGGCAATTTGAGGTGAAATAAAGATACAGACTACTAGAACTACGAATGCTTGTTTATAGATTTTCATATTACTTTAAAAAAATAATTTAAATCCTTATCGTACAATTTAGCGAACTTTGGCACCCCTTAGGAACTTCCTATGGGGTTCCAATATTATGATGCTCATAACTATTTTAGCAAAATCTTTCTTGCCTGATTAAAAATGTCTAACATATCTGTTTCAAGAATAAGCGGAATAAATTTGTTTTTATCCATTTCTGAAAGATGAGAAAGGTCGTCAATTTTCCAAGCAACAAAACCTTGCGATTTTCCATCTTCAATTTGTAAATCAGCTATTGAGTCGTCATAAAGATAAGCATACTGGCTACGGATCGTGTTATTTGTTAAACCTGTTGCTTCATCAAAACTTTTCTTTCTCATCTTTTTTATAAAAACAAGTTTATTTAAATCAATATCTATTCCTGTTTCTTCCTTGCATTCCTTAACCGCAGTTTCTTCATACAACATTTTTGGTTCAACATGTCCGCCGACAGTCGCGTCTAACTTGTCGGGATAAGTGTCTTTATCTTTTGCTCTATGTTGGAAAATGATCTCTGATTTTGGAGTTAAAAACCAAATGTGAATTTCACGATGAAGCAATCCATCTTGGTGGATTTTTGCACGAGTTTCAAGACCGACGACATTATCGTTTTCATCTATAACTTCCAACATTTCTAATGGATTGCTCATAAATTATTTATTATATTTTACTTTTCTCAAAGTATCTATTGACTCCCGAAGTTCTTCAGGCGTGAATTTTGTGTTGAGCTTATTTTCGGGATGATGGATTGAGTGCCGAATGTAAGTTGCAAGCGAGACATCTGTTTCTGCTCCGTTATTTTTCTTGAAAATAATCCCATTTATATTTTATTAATTATACTTCTCGGTTACCTGACTTAGTATATGATTGCTGGCCTCCTCGGTCTCATAAACTTACCCACCAAGCCCCATAAGGCTTTTGGGGTTCCTTTTATTCTACTATTTTGGTGCTCCTAAGATTTGGTTATTTTACTGAAACATTAGTCTCTCTTTTAAAATAATATAATGCTGCTTTTGCACCAAGACCTTTATTCCTAGGTTTTACGGGATAAACTACCGAAACCAACTCCCACCCATTATCTCCATGCTCGTTTAAGATTATTCCGTCATTTAAAAGAGCTTCTTGTGTATTCCCAACCAATATTTTATATTCAAATTTCTTCATAATTTTATTTTACCATTTTAACACTCGTCAGAGCCCGAATCTATCTCAAACTGGGGAGTAGGGACTCGAACCCCAATACTCAGGACCAAAACCTGATGTCCTACCATTAGACGACTCCCCAATACCTAAACTAACAACCCCAGTAGTAGAGATTACTCACTACGGGGCAAGCCTACAACTAACAACTTACAACAAAAATTGGATTCTTGCCATGTTTCCCCGACGGTTATAGAGTTGATACAGAAGCACCAATCATAACCAACGCGGAGGAAAAAATGACGATATTAGCGCGGTTTGCGATAGTACTCGTGGTTACGATGTTCTTCCAAATGTCCCCAGTAATCGCTGCGAATATGACCGCCAGCTTCATCCTGAAAAATGAAGTGGCGTTCATTCAACTAAGCGCCGGCTCGGTTGAGAGGTGCGGAAAACACCTTTTCTTCATAAACGCGCCTGAAGGGAAATATATACTGTTCTTCTTTGGAAGAAGGGTGGCACCGACCTCAATACACGCCCCGCTTCAGGAATTCACGATGAGAGTAAGGGTGAATCAAAATATTGCTGTACCCATGGTGGCACTATTCACAGAAGAGGGCAATGTTCAGGATTTCATTGTGTGGATGAATCTGGAACACTACAGAGAGTCTTCTTGTCTGCCGACAAGAGAATAGAGACATTTCGCGCGAATTCTCCGGCGCTTCGACGTGACGTCGGAGCGCCATTTTTGTTTGTCACGTTATGTTATCCCAGATGCGCGTGGTCGTTCCAAGCCACAATGTGCCAAGGATTGTCGCGCTCATTCGGTATAGCCGGCTTGTATTCGCACATGGTGATTCCCGTATTCTTCGTGTCAAACGAAACCATAATTTTGAAATATTCATGCGAAGTCATTTCTTTTCCCAAAATCACGCAGGCTATAAGCATCCGCATAAATAGTCCATGGGTAACCACTAAAACATTTTCGCGCCCAAGAGAGAGTATAAAATCCAAAGCGTCCAGTCCCCTTTTTTTTAAATCCTCAAAATTTTCTTCGTCTGAATGCCTCCATCCAAGAGTATGCCTCTTCTCTCTCATTAAGTTGCGAATTTCTTCTGATACGGGACCTTCTTTGGGTGTTCCTACTATTTCCGATGGCTGACGGCGTTCAACGAACAACTCGGAGTATTCTATTGGCCTTAAGATAAGGCTGTTTATGATGTAAGCCGTTTCTTTGGCTCTCTCGTACGTGCTTGAAACAATCAGGTCAATCGGTATGTCCGAAAAACGCTCTGCCACGAATTCCGCTTGCTTCCTGCCGTTTTCGGTAAGCGGAGTATCCGGCCCCTGATGAAGGGGCCCTGTATTGCCTTCGCTTTCGCCGTGTCTGACAAAATAAATTTTCATGATATTAACCGACGACTTACGACTGACAACTTACGACCGCATGAAGATAGGCATTGTTTTTTAATTTTTGGCATCGTGGGTCGTCGGTCGTTCGTTGTTAGTAATTTTAATGAGAGCCAGCTCGAGCGGAAGTTCGGGAATGAAAGCATAATCAATTTGCTGGTAAGCGTCCAGAAGCGCGAGGAGCGTAGCGGAAGAAATGTTGACGCCGTGTTCTTTTGAGAGCACCGCCAGAAATTTTTTATCGTCTTCGATAAAATCTTCCATAAATTCTTTAGCAGTAGCTTCGGCAAACTTTAAGAGAAGCGCAATGCGGATCTTTTTGAGAACGAGCTTCAAAAAAACTTTCATGTCTATGTTTTGGGAAGCTGTTTTGTGCACCACCGACAACCCTTTTTCTAAATCGTTGTTCCCCACCGCCAAAAGAAAATCATTGACCAAAGCCGTGCTCGGCGCGCCCGTAATAGCTTCGACCTCATCGCGGGTGATTTTCTTGCCGTTTGAAAAATTAAGCACCTTCTGAAGAATTCCTGTGGTATCGCGGAATGAACCTTCGCCTAAAAGCGCTATCAAGTCCGCGGTTGGATTGTCCAGCTTGTGCCCTTCGGCTTCCGCCACGTCAATGACCAGATCTTTCAAAATCTGGTGAGTGGGCTTTTTGAAATTAAACACCTGACAACGGGAAATGATGGTGTCGGGAATTTTTCCGAGTTCGGTCGTGGCCAGAATGAAAATGACGTGCTTGGGCGGCTCTTCAAGAGTTTTCAAAAGGGCATTGAACGCGTCTTTGGTCATCATGTGGACCTCATCCACGATATAAACTTTATACTTCGAGTCAAAGGGCAGAGTCTGTACAGATTCTTTAAGCGCGCGGATATCATCAATCCCTCGGTTCGAAGCGGCATCAATCTCATAAAGATCGTTTTCGCTTGTGCCGAGCTCACGCGCCACGATGCGAGCCACGGATGTCTTCCCCGTCCCACGGCTTCCGGCAAAAAGATACGCATGGACGGTCGTGTCTTCCTTAATGGAATTCTGGAGCACGGAAACAATGTGGTCCTGCCCGCGAACTTTATCAAAACTCTCCGGTCTGTATTTGCGGTAGAAAGCAATATTATCGGCTCCAGATTTTGATTCCGTTTTTTTAGGCATAAGTGTTTTGATTATATAGTCCATTCGCCAAAAAGAAAAATGCCCCCGACGTTACGTCGGGGAGCCATCCGAGCGAAGACCATCTCTAGTGAAATACTGCTGATTCCGGCACTTCCGGCAGAAGCACTGGCAACGTTCTAGAAGAGATTACCTTCGTGTTCGCCAAGAAACGTTCGGGGAAATACATCCTTTCCAAGGCCTTACCGCCCTCGTCCAGCTCAAATCCTGGACAATTCATGAGCGTAAAGGGAAAGCCATTGATAGTCCCCGAATGACCACGTTCCCGTTTCTGTTCTGTCCCCTGATCTAGAGGTGGAATGCGGTGCAACCACCTGTAATTGCCACAGTGAATGCACGAAAAACAATCTTTCATCGGAGTCTCCTTAACTAAGAACATTTACCCTCCGTCTCCTCTCTTGATTTTACTCCTTTAAAAATTCTTTAACAATATTTTCCACCCCCATTGAGTTTTCCGCTTCCATGAGCTTCATGCGCAATTCTTTGGCACCATCAAAACCATTACAATACGCCTTATAGTGTTTTTTCATCACGTTAAAGGACTTTAGTCCCAAGGTGCCATTCGCACTCGCTTCGCGAGGACGGCCTTTAACGTGATGAGTACTGGCTCCAAAAGTAATCGGGCGAGTTTGTGTTATAAAATATTCCTCAAAAAGTTTTGTGTGTTCTACCAATACATTAAGGCGCTCTTTGGCTGAGAGAATATTTTGCCATTCGCTTCCGCTCAGGACGTTTTTGTTTTTAAACAAAAACGGATTGCCGAAAATTGCCCGACCGAACATGGCACCATCTGCCCCGCTTTCTTCGCTCTTCCTCCTTGCGTCGTTAGTGTCTACGACATCCCCGTTACCAATTATTAAGGTTCGACCTAGATTTATCGAGGTTGAACCTTGATATTGGTCGCGGATTTTTACCGCGTCCGCCACGCGCTCCCAGCGCGCGGGGACTTTAGACATATCTTTACGCGTCCGCGCATGCACAGTTATTGCCGCGGGCTTTGTTTCTAGAATTATCGGCAACCATTCTTCCAAAACATCTTTGTTGTATCCGAGACGAGTCTTCACTGAAACTGGCATGTCCCCCGCTCCATCCATTGCAGCATAAATAATTTCTTGTGCTAATTTTGGCGTCTTCATAAGCGCCGCACCTGCGCCTTGTTTTTCTATTGTTCTGTCAGGACAGCCCATATTGATATCTAAGCCGTCAAAGCCAAGTTTCCGCACCAATTCAGCTGCCTTCCGCATGTTGTCGGGTTTTGAAGTAAAAAGTTGTGCCACAATCGGCCGTTCTGCTTTCGTGTACGCCAAATCAATCATGAGGTGTTCCCTCCCTTTCTCCGATACTAGACCGTCGGCAGAAACAAATTCAGTCCAAAAAACATCGGGCCCGCCCACTGGCTCCGCGAGTGGGCGGGTAAACTTGCCTTCCTCTTGCCATAAATCATAATCACCGCCAAATTTTGAATATTTAGTGATGATTTCGCGGAAAGCAATATCGGTCACGTCCGCCATTGGCGCTAGCACGAAAATCGGTTTTTTAAGTTTTTGCCAAAAATTTTTCATATTATTTCAAGCTAGCAATTTTCTAACCTATTTGCTAGGTTATAGGCAGATACTGCTTCAACTTCATAATCAAACGGAAAGGAAAACCCCATGGGCATGCCGACGGTTGTTTCCAAAGAAGCCTCTTCCATGAGAAAGAGGTTCAGTCCAGACATACTTCTTTCGACTTCAATACGCGAAGTTCCAGAAATGCTGGATATGCTTTTCAGCGAAGAGAGCTGGGTGGTAGAGGACCAGCGCCACTGGATCAAATACTTCGCGCTTTGGGCGGAAAGCGCATACCAGGAAAGCCCGTCCAACGTTCGAAAGCTTCAATACGTAGCCGCCGTGGCAACGTGGCTCCTGCGCCGGGAGATAGGGCTCAGGTAATCTCGGTCTAAACCGCGCAGCGAAGTGTCGCTGCGCGGTTTCTTATTTTCACTTAAATCTGAAAAATACCTTATTCCCAAAACGCAAATCAAGGTAATCCAGCATCTCGCGATTTTTTTCTATTTTTGCCTTTAGGGGGTCAGCTCCAAGCGCCAAGTTCAAATACTTAAGACTTTTTTCCAGATCATTTTTACTGCTTAGTAAAATTCTACCGCCCTCGGCCATAAAAAGCTCGTAATCACCGTCTATTTTTATCAATATCTTCGTAGCGTTAAAACCGAGCGGAATAAGTCCGTTCCGGAACGCGACAACTTTATTGAACTTATCTTCAGGTAAAACAACTTTCCCGACAGGAATGACTACGTCCTCCGCGGAAATCGGGCCGTAAAACTCAAGAAACATGTATCCTGAATAAAAGGGAGCTCTAGAAAAGACGTACCCGCCCGAATCTGCAAAATAACAAATATTTTCAGGCGTACGCTCTAAGAGAAGAGCCCTCCCGCACCAAAGATACCTTTCGGGACGCTCAGAAATAGTGACCGTAAGGCCGGTCAGGCCGGAACGTTCAACACTGGCCTTTTCTATCCGTTTAAAACTTTCTTCGAGCTTTCGTAAAATGGAATCTTTAGGATAGAAAAAAGCACTTCTTTTGGGTACCAGATAAAAATACTTACCAGAAATTTCGCCATTTACGACCTCCTCCACAAGAGAGGGTTTCAGCACCACCGTTCCTTTCACTTCCACCTTATTTATATTGGCTTCCGGACGATACAACCAATAGAGAGCACTTCCGAGAATCACCAGGATTGCAACTGTGATAACCACAATCTTTTTCGCGATTTCCAGTCGGCGCTTTTTACGCGCTAAGTGGGGCGATTTTTTAATAACCCTATTTTCTCGCGAAATTTTCATCCCATTAGAAGTTTAGACATAAAAATCTGTAATTATTGACTTCGATAATGATTAGACGGCTTCGCCTTCCTATTAATCCAATCATCGGAGTATAAGTTGAACTTCTAACGGGACAAGTCCAAACAGAATTTTATTTTTTTGAGATTACTTTTGTCCCAACATATTTTTGAAGAACTTCTGGCACGCGTATTGAACCATCTTCCTGCTGGTTATTCTCCAAAATCGCAGCGATTATACGCGGGGTTGCGATAAGAGTGTTGTTCAAAGAATGGGTAAAGCGCATTTTGCCTTCTTTGTCTTTATACCTTATATTAAGACGCCTAGTTTGAAAATCGTGGAAGTAGGAAGAGGAATGCGACTCGCGGTATTTATTTTCGGAAGGCGTCCAGACTTCGATATCATATTTTTTGACCTGTCCCAGCCCCAAATCCGCCCCGCAATTTATAACCACATGATGCGGAATCTCGAGCTGTTTAAGTAAATTTTCTGCATTGGCTGTAAGAAGCTCGTGATACTTCACGCTCTCCTCGTGACTCGCTTCGCACAAAATCACCTGCTCAAGTTTGAAAAATTCGTGGACGCGGAAAATTCCCTTCACGTCTTTGCCATGAGCCCCCGCTTCTCGCCTGAAACACGGGGAAAAAGAAACAAATTTTAGCGGAAGTTTTTCCACGGGCACGACTTCATCCATGTAATACCCCATAGTGGCTACCTCTCCCGTGCCGGCCAGATATTCGCCGTCCTGCGTCTTATACAAATCTTCTTCTCCTTGCGGTAGATAACCCGAACCATAAAGATTTTCCTTGCGCACGAGCGAAGGCACTATCATTGGAGTAAAGCCGTCTTTAATAAGATTTTCTAAAGCAATCTGCCAGATTCCGAAAGACATGCTGGTAGCTTCATTTTTCAGAAAATACCCACGGAAACCCGCTACTTTTGCTCCGCGCTCAAAATCCGCTAAATCAAGTCCCTGCATAATTTCCGTATGCGACTTGGGTTCAAATGTAAATTTAGGTATTTCTCCCCAAACGCGTACTTCTGTATTCCCAGCATCGCTATCGCCTTCCGGTACGCTCATATCAGGGACGTTCGGTACACGGAGCATTAGTGTCTGCCAGTTCTGCATCACCTCTTTAAGTTTTTCTTCTTTTTCTTTCAAGCTCTCTTTGAGTATCCGCATTCTTGAAATCAACTCGTTGCGTTTTCCAGAATCTTTTTCGGAGGCTACATTATCCGACACAGAGTTCTGCTCGGCGCGCAAGGATTCCACCAGAGACAGCGCCTCCAGACGCTTTTCTTCGAGAGTCAAAAGTTCGTCCAAGTTGAAATTAATGCGCTTCTTCCGCACCGCTTCTTTGATCAGGTCCGGGTTTTCTTTTATGAATTTGATATCCAACATTTGTTCAGTATAACGATAGGAGTCGATTCGGGCAAGAAAAAGCCCGCAGTGTTCTGCGGGCACCTTGAACAGGGACTGGATTAGAAATTGCGGAGGCTGGTGTTCCATCGTCTTCGACTCCAAACGGGCGAGAATCCCGTCCTTCGTTGTCTCCCAGCTACTTTTACTTAGGCTTTGGCCTTCTGTGGTCTACGGGCCCGCAATATAACTTTATCCCTGGCTTTTGTGGTTAGTTACGCAAGCCAATGTTCAAACTTAAAATAACCTGCTCGGCCACCACATCGCCATTCGCCAAGATTTATCTAATTTAATATCTTTGTTCATCCCCGTCAAACAAAACACTGTGTTACAATAAAAAATCATGATCCAAATCAAAAAACTCTCCCCTGATAAATTCCCTTCCGCGCTCAAAGAAATCCCCGATCCACCTAAAGAACTATACCTACGCGGAGAACTTCCCGATGAAAACGAGAATATATTCCTGACTGTGGTCGGCTCGCGCAAATATTCGCGTTACGGGCGGGATGCCTGCGAGCGCCTGATTTTAGGACTCCGCGGTTATCCTATTGTAATAGTTTCAGGTCTCGCGCTGGGAATTGACGGCATCGCCCACAAATCCGCCATGGAAGCGGGCCTAAAAACCGTGGCTGTCCCCGGCTCCGGCCTGTCTCCGCAAGTTCTCTACCCGCGCTCGCACATTTCTTTGGTCGAAGAAATATTGGAAAATGGAGGGGCTTTGCTTTCCGAGTTTGAGCCCGACTTCCAAGCCACAGAGTGGAGTTTTCCGCAAAGAAACAGAATAATGGCGGGTCTATCCAAAGCCGTACTTATAATAGAGGCTGAAGAAAGATCGGGAACTCTCATTACGGCACGCATGGCTTTAGATTACAACCGCGACATCTTGGCTGTCCCCGGTGAAATATTCTCGCCTAACGCCCTGGGTACAAACCGTCTGATAAGGCAGGGAGCTACCCCGATAACTTCAAGTGATGAACTTCTGCGCGCGCTTGGGTTTGAACCGGATGAAAATAAGAATTTTTCCAGTGAAACGCTGATTGACGCTTCGGAGAACGAACAAAAGCTCTGGGAAATCCTATCTGAACCCATTCCGCGCGACGAACTTGTTTCTTTAAGCGGGCTTTCTATACAGGAGTTTAACACTGCCCTGACTCTCCTTGAAATAAAAGGCTTTATTTCCGAAGAACTCGGGGAAATACGCCGCAATATTTGAAAATAGCCTTACCTGTAGGGGTTTAATGCTATGTTGATAACCTTATTGTCCAAAAATGGCTAAAGCTGATATCATTCACCATATGAAGAAAGAAAATAAAATTTCGTCACGTGGATTCACGTTGATCGAATTGTTGGTGGTTATAGCAATTATTGGTATTTTATCAGGTATTGTTTTGGTGAACCTGCGATCTTCGCAATCTAAGGCGCGCGATGCACGACGCTTAGACGATATGCGGGCTTTGGTAACAGCCTTGAATATCTATGAGACCGAAAATAAGGTCTTTCCAGCGACATTGGGCGCTCTTGTTCCTGGGCAGATTTCGGCTGTTCCCTTGGACCCAAAGAGTTCGTCGTCAACACCGATTCAGTATATTTACGCAGCTTTAGGCTCGGGTGCTGATTGCAACAGCTATCACTTAGGGGCTACTCTTGAGGTCGCTACTCACGATGCCCTCTTAAATGATTCCGATGCCGCAGCAGGTACGGCCTGCGACGGAAGCGCGGAGGACCAGGCTGGCACTGATCCTATTTACGACGTCAAACAATAGCAATCCTTGATTTTGCTTTTTCAAAAACGCCCTTCGGGGCGTTTTTGATTTTATAAAATGAAAACAAAAATTTGCATTATAAACAGTACCTGTGTTACTACTATGTTTACATGAGTAAATTATTGATCGTCGAGTCACCGTCGAAAGCGAAGACTATAGGAAAATATCTAGGAAGTGGATATGAGGTAATCGCAAGCGTCGGACACATACGGGATCTGCCCAAATCAAACAAAGAGGCCGTCGATATCGACGGCGGTTTTATACCGCACTATGAAATTGTGAAGGGAAAGGAAAAAGTAGTCGCGGAAATAAAAAATTTCGCCAAAAAATCAAGCGAAGTCCTTCTCGCAACCGACCCGGATCGTGAAGGAGAAGCCATTGCCTGGCATATAGAAGAGGCCTGTGAGCTTAGGAAAGCCAAACGCATAGTCTTCCACGAAATTACGGAGGGAGCCATAAAAGAAGCTCTCAACCACCCAAGGGAAATTGATACCAACCTGCGCAAAGCGCAGGAGGCCAGGCGCATTTTGGACCGCCTGGTTGGCTATGATTTATCGGGCCTTATCTGGAAAAAAGTCCGCTACGGACTCTCCGCAGGCCGAGTTCAATCTCCGGCTCTCCGGATAATAATGGAACGCGAACGCGAAATCCGTGCCTTTGTTCCGGAAAAATTCTGGAGGATTTACGGAAAATTCAAAACCAAAAATAACGAGTCCCTCGAGCTCTCTTGTGATGAAGAACCGCGAGACGAAAAGAAAGTTGATCAAATATTGAAAGATGGGCGAAGTGGAAAGTGGTCCATTACTAACGTTACCGAAACTGAAGTCGCTCGAAGCCCCAGAGCTCCGTTTATTACCTCTACTCTCCAACAGACGGCGAGTACCCGCCTGGGATACGCCCCTGCACGCACAATGTCCATCGCGCAGAAACTCTATGAAAAAGGTTTTATCACCTACATGCGTACGGATAGCACCAATTTAAGCAAAGAAGCCCAGGCGGAGATTGTGGCAGAAGTCGGACGCAAATATGGAAAGGAGTACATGCAAGCTCGCGTTTACAAAACAAAGTCCAAAAACGCGCAGGAAGCGCATGAGGCAATTCGGCCAACGCACATAGGTGCAACGATGGCTGGAAATACCGACGACGAAAAACGGCTGTACAAACTTATCTGGGCACGAGCCGTGTCCTCTCAAATGAGCGATGCCAGAATTTTAAGGACAAAGATATCCGCAAACATAGAATCTGGGTCAATTCCTGATTTTTCAATAACGGGTGGGCGGACACTTTTCCCGGGCTGGCTCAAGGCGGACCCGGACGCAAGCGGTGAGGACGTGGAGTTGCCGAAAGTGACTATCGGAGAACCTCTTTTGTTAGAAGAACTTAGCTCGGAAGAAAAATCCACTGAACCGCCAGGCAGATATACTGAAGCCTGCCTCATCAAAGAACTTGAGAAAAGAGATATAGGCAGGCCGAGCACATACGCGAGCATAATGAAGACGCTGGTTGACCGTGGCTATGTGGAGCGACTGAATCGCACTCTATACCCCACCGACACCGGGGACGTGGTCAGTTCCTTTCTTGAGCAAAACTTCGCCAATTACATAAGCGACTCATTTACCGCGGAAATGGAAGATGAGCTAGACGAGATATCAACCGGAAAGCGCGACTATGCCAAAACCTTAAAGGATTTTTACAAACCATTTTCAAAAGATGTGAAATCAAAAGAAAAAATAGATAAACTTACTAATCTTGGAGAGGGGCCAAAAGGAGTGCAGTGCCCCAAATGCGGAAGCGATATGATAATTAAACTTGGCAAAACAGGAAAATTCCTTTCCTGTAGCAAATATCCCGAATGCATGGGAGCAAGGAAAATGGACGGCATTGAAATGGAGGGCCCTAAAGAAACCGGGGAAGAATGCCCGTTATGTAAAAAAGGAAAGCTGGTGGAACGCGAGGGGCGTTTTGGTAAATTCATTTCCTGCGCCAACTATCCGAAATGTAAATTCATAAAGAAAAGCGCTGAGGAGGAGGAGCGATCTAAGACGGGGGTGAAATGCCCGAAATGCGAAACCGGCGAGATGATATCAAGACGCGGGCGTTTTGGCGTATTTTTTTCTTGCTCGAATTACCCAGGATGTAAATACGCTATTAAGGCTAAGCCGACCGGCGCGTTATGCAAGCTTTGCCAGGAACTTATGATGGAAGGCACCAAAACTATTCCGGAACGTTGCAGTAACAAGGTCTGCTTAAACCATAATCCACACAAACTCGACAAGCAGAAATAGCACGCAACCTACGTTGCGTGCGAAGTAGTTTTGGTGAGACGGAGCGATGTCCCGCAAGCTTGCGGGACCGCGAGTCGGGGTCTCGAACGAAGATACTCGACGGAGTATCTTCGATTTGTGACCAAAAACAATCCCCGAACGTTGCAGTAACAAGGTCTGCTTAAACCATAATCCACACAAACTCGACAAGC
>CAYHZS010000012.1:0-1355 GCA_964361185.1 uncultured Candidatus Saccharibacteria bacterium | reverse complement strand
AATAGCACGCAACCTACGTTGCGTGCGAAGTAGTTTTGGTGAGACGGAGCGATGTTTTACGAGCGTGTAAAACCGCGAGTCGAGGTCACGGAAATTTCCAAGCGACGGCTAGGGAATTATCTGTGACCAAAGACCATACCAGAGAGATGCAGTAATAAAGTTTGTGTAAATCACAACCCGCATAAAATAGACAAGAAATAATCGTAAAACAAGCAACGAGGGTTGCTCTAATAAATCTTGCCCAAACCATAACCCCCACAAGTCCGGCGAAAAGAAAACTAAATAATTCCTTATCGCCAATTGCTTTTAAAAAAGCATTTGCATAAGATAAAGGGATGTCTAAGGCTGATGAAATAATAAAGCTCCTAAGAAAAGCCACGAAAAAAGACGAGGAGCTTATTCGCAGAGCTTACGCTTTTTCCGAAAAAGCCCACGAAGGGCAAAAGCGCTATTCCGGTGAACCTTATTTTAACCATGTTCTTGAGGTAACAAAGAATTTAGCCCAGCTCGGAATGGATCCCGTGACCGTTGCGGCTGGATTATTGCATGATGTTTTGGAGGATAATGTAAAGCTGACTGAAAATGATTTAAAGAAAGAGTTCGGAGATGAAATTCTTTTTATCGTCCAAGGCATAACCAAGCTCCACAGACTTAAATATCGCGGGCTGGAACGCCACGTGGAAAGCCTCCGGAAATTTTTTATCGCAGTCGCGGAAAATGTTAATATCGTCATCATCAAACTTGTTGACCGCCTTCATAACGTAAGCACTCTCGAGTATGTTCCGGAAGTGAAGCGTCGGCGCATAGCCCTCGAGACTCTCGAAATATACGCTCCCATAGCCGACCGTTTGGGCATGTGGAAATTAAAAGCCGAGCTTGAAGATTATTCTTTTAAATACGCTTACCCGAAAGAATATGAAGAAATTTCAGCTAAATTGAAGGAGCGCGAGAATGCAAGCGAGGACTATCTAAAAAAATTCCATAAGTCTTTGGCTAAGGCTCTGGTTGAAAACAGCATGAAGCATTTTTATATTGACCACAGGGTGAAGCATTTATACAGTCTTTACCATAAGTGGCTACGTTATGAAAAAGACATTGAGAAAATCTACGATATCGTAGCTTTGCGCATAATCGTAGGCTCCGTCGAAGATTGCTACCGCGTCTTGGGTATAGTACATAAGAGCTGGAGGCCCCTTCCAGGAAGGATCAAGGACTACATAGCTCTGCCAAAGCCAAACGGCTACCAGAGTATCCATACGACTATTTTTACTGGAGACGGGGCCATCGTTGAAATACAGATACGGACGAAAGAGATGCACGAAAAGGCGGAGTACGGGATTGCTTCCCATTTTTAT
>CAYHZS010000011.1:0-16903 GCA_964361185.1 uncultured Candidatus Saccharibacteria bacterium | reverse complement strand
AATTTGGCTTCGCCAACATTAGGAATATCGCAAGTCGTGACTTCAGGCCCGAGCTTGGTATCGCGGACATTGACCACGAATTCTTCTATGTGGATGCTGGTAAATTTTGAATCCTTAACCAAGCGCTGAGAAATAATAATGGCATCTTCGTAGTTGGCTCCGTCCCAAAGCATGAAAGCGACAAGGACGTTCTGTCCTAGCGCTACCTGGCCATGAGCGGAAGTAGAGGTGTCGGCTAAAACATCCCCTTTCTTCACTTTGTCGCCCACGGAAACACTCGGGCGCTGGTGAAAATTGCTGAAATCATTCGTTCTGGCAAAGTTGACCAGCGGGTATTCTTTTTCTCCTTTATCGTTCTTTACCGTAATCTTTTTCGCGTCGGCGTAAGAAACCGTGCCTGACTCTTCCGAGCTGACCAACCGGCCGGAAAATTTCGCGGCCGTCTCTTCTATCCCTGTAGCCACAAGCGGAGCTTCCGGCAGAACGCACGGCGTGGCCTGCTTCTGCATATTTGAACCCATGAGTGCCCGGTTAGCGTCGTCATGTTCCAAAAACGGAATCATGGAAGTAGCTACGGAAAAAGCCTGATTGGTAGCCACGTCCATGAATTCAACATCTTTCTTATCCACAAGCCCGGGTTCCGTTCTGATACGGGCTTCTATTTTTTTCTCCAAAAAATTCCCCCCTTCATCATAAGAAGTGCCGGCATGGGCAATGATATGCGCTTCTTCTTCAAGTGCGTTCATGTAAACAACCTCCTTGGTGAGTTTTCCGTTTTTTACACGAATATAGGGCGATTCAATAATGCCAAAATCGTTGACTCTGGCGTACATGGAAAGCTGAAGAATAAGGCCGATATTCTGGCCTTCGGGAGTATGAATCGGGCAAACACGTCCATAGTGGGAGGTATGCACGTCGCGAACTTCAAAACCGGCACGTTCGCGGGTAAGACCGCCGGGTCCCAGGGCTGAGAGCCTGCGCAAATGTTCTATTTCAGCAAGCACGTTTTCCTGCCCCATGAACTGCGCGAGCTGATTCGTAGTAAAAAATTCTTTTATTCGGGCCTGGAGCGGACGCTGGTTTACAATTTGAATAGGCAAGGTCGTCTCGGCATCAATCGTGGACATCCGGTCCTGAATGTTTCTTTTCATCTGAGACATGCCCATGCGAATTTTCTGCTGAAGCATTTCTCCCACATAACGGACGCGACGGGAACCAAGATGGTCTATGTCGTCACCGGAAGCGCCAGGAGTATTATTCAAAGCGACGATATTGGCGATAATTTCCGCCAAATCCTCCGACGAAAGAATTCTTCGGAGGAGAGCCTTATCGTCCATGGGCTTCCCGAAACGCTTGTTGAAACGGAATCGCCCAACCGGCGAAAGGTCGTATCTCTCTTCGCTGAAAATTGAGGTGACATGGCCACGCGCGTTCTCGGCCGTGGCTAAGTCCCCGTCTCTTAAACGCTTATATATTTCGATATAAGCTTCATCAGCGGTCTTTGCGGAATCTTTTTCAAGAGCTAGCTTAAGAGACTCCAAAACCTTGGAATCCTTGGAGATAGAGAGTATTTCCTTGTCAGTCAAAAGCCCGAAGACCCTAAGAAGCGACGTCACCGGGAATTTACGCTTGCGGTCTATGCGCACGTAAATAATACCGTCGGCTTCGGACTCAAACTCAATCCAAGCTCCGCGAGCGGGGATTATTTTTGCCCCGAAGTATGTTTTCCCCTTGATTTCATTCTCGATGAAGAAGACCCCGAACGAGCGGGCAAGTTGAGGAACAATAACTCGCTCTACCCCATTTATTATAAAAGTGCCGTGAGAAGTCATCAGCGGAAAATCAGCCATGAATATTTCCTGTTCCTTTGAAGTCCCCAGGGTCTTGTTTTTAAGTTTGACCATGGCGCGGAGAGGCGCATCGTATGACGCGCGATTATGCTTCGCGTAGTATTCGTCGTATTTGGGTTCGCTCAAATAGAAAGAAGAGAACTCAAGTTCAAACTTCTTTTCGGAATAGTCTTTAATTGGAGAAAACTCTTTGAAGATTTCCTTCAGCCCGTGTTCCGCGAGCCAGCGATAAGAGTCCACTTGGGTCTCAAGAAGGTTCGGTACGTCGACTAGGGGTTTCTTATAAAGTGAGAAATATTTTTTCTCTCTCTTCTCCTTATGGGGCATAAAAAATTAAAAGACAAAGGCAAACCCTTACCTTTATTTATTTTAAGGCTATTAAGCGCAACTTCTTACTGAAGTCGTTTAAGCAAATGCTTTCGCTATTTCTTTTAATTAAAACCCTGAACGTACCCAGAACTCAGTCAAATTCAGTAGTAGGAGTATATACCGCCACTCATAACCCTGTCAAATACACACTAAGGGTGCTTGTGGATTACTCTCTTCTTCCATTTTTCGCACTATTTTAGGGCCTTAATGACCGAAGCCGATTGGGTGTCAGTTGGAATATCAGTCCCTGAGAAAAGAAAAAGGTTGTTAAGAAGCAGGACTCCCAAAATAACGAGTGTAACAGACAAGCCACCGGCTATAATAGCTGGGCGTGGAAAGTGTAAATTATAAACAGTGCTAATAAGGATAAGACCGAACAGTAAAATGGCCATCCCTGACAAAAGATTATTGGTTAGAGTACTCGGCGATGAGATTGATTCCAAAATGCGACTGGAATCAGTGTAATTTTGGGTAGTGGAAGTTCCAAAAACAGCCGGAGTGTCGGGAGAAACATTTGCCAAGTCGGCTTCGTTTGCGACTTCTGGTTTTCCATCCCTAATTGCACTCGCGGAGACTGGAAGTGGCGAACCAAAAAATTCCACGACAAAAACGGACTCCCTCCCTTTATACGTCCCAGTCGCCATACCAATACCGATTTCAGTGAAGTCTTCCTTTAAAATGTTGGCGCGATGTGCTGGCGAATTAAGCCAACTGTCGACCAGTTCTTTCGAGTCCGTAAAATTAACTGCCAGATTCTCGCCGGCATAACGATAGTTATAGCCAACACTATCAAGCCAATACCACGGCGGATTGCCCTCCGGGCTTACATGAGAAAAATATCCTCTTCTAGCCATGTCATGTGCTTTTTTTTGTGCCGCGGAAACTAGTAGCTGATTCGTAGAAAGAGAGCTCAGGTTGTCCCCCGCGCGTGCGCCATTGGTGAGAGACATAACGATAGCCGGAAGTACCGCGGACAAAAAATCGCTTTTCCTGAAAACAATCAGTTCTTCAACGATAAATAACGCCTCAATTAAAAGAACGAGAGCGATAACCACAGCAACGGCGTTACGTCTGAAAAGAAAGGGGTGGTGGCCGTTTCTCTCCGACGAAATAAGGCTATCTTTCAAAAAATGGAGGAATTTCCTGAACATGATTTAGGGCAAGATTATTTCCTAGAATTATCACGCAAAAACCACCCCAACACAAGCGGTGGTTCTTGCGGATATTCCATTTACTCTTGCAAGGTCGAGTCTTGAATCGGAAACGGGAGGTGCTTCTTACTTATTTAATAAGGCGCGGGTCTTGGGGCCCACAATGCCAGTCTGATTAATGCCGTACTTCTCCTGGAATTTCTTGACTGCCCCAGCGGTCAGCTTGCCGAAATAGCCGGTGGCTTCGCTTTGGAGCAATCCTTCTTTTATCAAACGCTCCTGGAGTTTTGTTACATCATCCCCTCTTAAACCTTGCTCCATATCGCGGACAAAGGCGGACACAGCCGCGCCAAATTCCCTGCCGTTTGAAGATGTCTCGGCTGGCGTTGAATTAAGTTTGCTTCTGGTTTGAGGCCCAACTACTCCTACCTGGGCAAGGCCGTATTTTGCCTGGAATTTTTTCACCGCCTGCGACGTAAGCGAACCAAAGTAGCCCGTTGTTTCGCCGGAAAACAGCCCTTCCGAAATCAAGCGCTTTTGAAGTTCCATTACTTCCGTCCCACGCGAACCTACTGCAAGCGCGCTCGAGAATTTAAATGTAGACACTCCAAGCACTACTCCGGCCGGGGCTGTTTTAACTGGAGTTACTGTGGGAACTGCCGATGGTGCGACCGCTACCGTCTGTTGTGCCGGAGTAATACCGGGCGTCGTGCTAGTGTTGACAGACCCGTAACTGCCGGCAATTCCTCCCCCACCGGCTTGAACTGTAATAGCGAACGTTCCTGGTGAGGTCGCGCTTAGATTATCGGCGTTAGTTACCATAATCGTGTACGAGCCAGCGCCAAGCGAAGGAACTGTCGCCGTAATCTGCGTTACGCTTATCACGCTCGCAACCACTGTTGTTCCGCCGAATTTAACCGTAGCCCCGGGGCTGAAATTCGTCCCCGTAATTGTTACTGACGACCCTGAGATTCCGCTTGTAGGAGTTAAGCCGGAAATAGTCGGGTTGACTCCGGCCACGTAGCTCGACATGTGACTGAGAAGCAGGCCAATTGTGTAGGTGTATGTTCCTCCATTTAGCGCGGTATTCATCACAGTTCCGCCTTTGGCATAAGTTACGCCATCCTTCACTCCGTCCTTACCGGCAATTTCAAGACCTCCAGACGGATTGTAATACCAGATCAAAGGCGCTGAAGAGCTCGTAGTTTCGAGCGTAACAGTCACCACAAAATCATTGCTGAAATTGATTTTTTGTTCAGGATTGCCCATGGTAATCACTACTGAATTACTTCCGGCCACAGCGGCAATCTCTTCCGTCGGTTTTACGAGTTGCGGCGGATTGATGTTGCCGGTGTAAGCGGTGCCGTCGGCGTTGGTTACGGCCGTGGCCGGCGGAATCACCACTTCAATCGTCGTATTGTTGTCTAGGGTAGAATCATTGGCGTTCGACTGCATTGTAACCTGCACCGGAATCGTGCTTGTGTTACCCAAATCAATCGGTTTATCCGTTGTCTGATCCTGGCTGGTCGTGGAGTTAATGACTACCGGAGCATTTACTGTTATTTGAACTGCGCTCACCGTGTTGGTACCAGCTCCATTGGTTACTTTCACGTTATACGTACCCGCAGGTAGTGTACCCGGAATTGTGGCTGTTATTTTGGTCGCTGACACCACCGTGAAATTCGTAAGTGCTGTCGGAGTTCCTGTATCAAGTACTGCTCCCGTGGCTCCTGCAAAACCCGCGCCATAGATTTCAATATCCACTCCTGAATCATTCGTCCCTATATTTGAAGGAACCACGTCGGTTATTGAAGGAATCGGAGTCGGAGCATTGGTCACAATGTAAGCGGAAGCGAGCACTTGGGATGTGCCATTCCCGTCGATGACACGGATGCCATACGTACCGGCAGGCGTACCGGTCGCGACAGTCGCGGTCACTTGCGTGCTGTTTACGTATGTACCCACAAAGTCAAATGTATTAGCAGAATTTGTGAAGCGCACTGTGTTTGTACCGCTTGCAAAATTCGTACCCGTTACTGTTACACTAACCGCGCCGTCATTCTGGCTGGTCGCCGGACTCACGCTCGTAACCGTCGGCAGATTAGATGATGTCGTCAGACATTCCGAATTGCTGATTGCCGAATTATTCGGCGCTTCGTCCCCTACTTTAATCGCGAAACAATACTGTGTGCCGGAAGAAAGACCTGTTGCCGTGAAAGTCTCCGCCGAACGATTGCTTTTGGGTGCAAGCGAATTGAAAATTGTGGTCGCGCTATCCCAAGTGGTATCGGTAATCTCCGTATTACTGCGCTTTATCAAGTATTTCGTCGCGATTCCAGAAGTACCGTCATCTCCCATCGCGCTCCAGTTGAGCACTATCTGGCTCGTGGCAATAGTTCCAGCCGACAAGCGCAAATCCGAAACTGCCCCAGGCGCGGTGGTGTCGCTTGAAGCGGTGGCTGTGGCCAATGTTGTTCCGCTTGCTGTCGCGATATCAGAAATATTTCCTAGCGAGTCCGTCATCTTCATGGCGAAGTAGTAGATCGTGCCGGCCGAAAGATTTTTCGCCACATAACCCTGTGTTCCGGAGACAACCGCGGGCGCTCCGCCAAGCGTGACTGCCGAATCAAAGTTCTCCGCCGTTATCTCGCTCGTCGAACGCCTGATGGTATAGTAACTGCCGTTTGATTCGCTGTTGCTCCAGTTAAGAGTAAGCGAAGTTTGTGTTGGCGAATTGGCTTCCAAGCTCTCCGGGGAAAGTGCTGTGTTGTCCAATACGGCTGATGCTGTCGTTACCGCGCTTTCATTCCCTGTTTCGTCTCTCGCCTGCACGTGAATATAGTACGTACCATCACCGGTTGATTGGGTAGCGGTCGTAACATCTCCATATTCGCCACTCGGCGCGCCATTTTCATCCTGATCAATGGAATGTCGGTATGTGAAAGCAGAAGAAACATTGTCGGTCGCGCTCCAATTCCAAGTTTTGCTTTGAGCCAGAGTTGTATCGTTGGTAAGTCCGCTTACCACCGGGGCATCGTTGTCAGTAACAATTATCGCGCCCGTAGCGGAATCTGCCTCATTTCCCGCCATGTCAGATATTTTCACCTGATACGTTATTTCCGCGGTTGAATCACCAGGTATGGCAATGTCGTATGTGTATCTCTTTCTCGTGTCGGAAGAAACTCCGGCAGGAGTCATGGAAACATACTCTCCTCCATTCACGCTGATTTGCGCATTGCTTACAGCTATATCATCAACCGCAGTTACTCTCGCTATGGCAATCTCTCCAGTCGTGCCGGATGGAACGGGAGAAGGACCGAATGTGGGCGATGTCGTGTCAATATCAAACTGCGTGAAGTGCGCGGCGGTAAACGTTACTTCATTGGTCTCGGGGTTCTGTGAAAACCCGCTCACTACACTTGATGTATCAACTAAAGCATTAGACTCATCTTCACGAACAACGAGATTACTTACAGTTACACCCAGCGTCACGTTATACATGGTGAGTTCAGCGCCGGTAGCTACGAATATCGCCGATGTGCGCGCATCAAAGGCGATGCGCCCATTGTTCTGGTCAAGTTTACTGCCAAGATCTTGTAGGAATGTTTGTGTCTCTGGATCGGAAAGATTAAGTGGATTAGTAAATGTCAGTTTACCAATAGGTCCACCTTCTCCAGATTTCTCAAAATAAAGATTAGGAAATGCCGTAACGTTGTCAGTCGTTACCCCGTCCAGATTATTCGTAATACTTTGTCCAGAGAGTGTGGCGGAGATGTCATCAAAAGCATTTGCGACCGAGTCTATAACATTCACCGTGCGAGTAATTTCCGTGGCAGCATTGCCACTGGAATCACTCACATTATAAGTAACTGTGTATGAACCAACGGTATTTTTATCTATATTTGAAGAATTAACCACTACCGATGGGGTTAAATCACCGTCGTGGTTGTCAGAGGCGGAAAAACCGGCATCGGCATAATCTGTGTGAATTTCAAGCGTTACCGGATTATCCCCCATCAGGATAATTTCCGGAATCGTCGTGTCTGCTATTTGGAAAGTTTTGGAATCAGAACTGCCTGTGTGGTTTATATCTCCCACAAAGGAATAGCTCGCCGTCGCCGTACCGATTTCAACATTGTTTGAATATTCTGGATCTGGCATGAGATTAAGTCCTCCAACACCAGTCACCGAGACACTGCATGCTGATGTAATAGGAAAGCCCGTGTATTCTTCGCTTCCAATAGAACAAGTAACGGCCGTCTCCGAAGAAGCAGGGGTAATGCTGTTGCTTACCGTGCCGTTGTCATCGTTGTAATTTATTCCGCCTGTAAATGCCCATAAATCGCTGTAGTCGCCCGCTTCGGTATGCCTCGTGCCGGATAGATCAAGACCGTCCAATGGCTCGCCCAAAACTCCGGTCGCCGTACCTTCGGATGACTGTTCATTTCCGTCATAGGTAACGGCATACGGAGTAACCAAGATACTTGATGCGTTAGCTTTAGAAATATCCGCTGTTGTAGTATTTACCGAATCAAGCACGTAGTTCCCGGCATCATCGCCAGAAAGGGCTCCATCAGAGAGAGTCACCGTTTTGCCGGTACCGGCATTTTCATTTTCAAAAGTTGCCATACCTCCGGTTAAACTCACATCGTCACCCTCTATTATTCCCGTGAGAAGGCCATAGCCGTCTACGGTTGCCGAATTATTGCCGTCATATACCTTGTTGTCAGCTGTAAAACTGCCGGTAATGTGTTTCTGATTAATGTTGACTGTGCGGGTTACTTGCGTGGCTTGGTTGCCCGCAGAATCGGACACACTGTAGGTCACGGTGTACGAACCGACTGGGGTGGTAGCAGAATTGACTGGATTTGACATACCAATATTGGCCGTAACATCAACGTCAGGACTATCGCTTGCCGTGGCACCAGCATCAGAGTAAGTGGAGCCGTACTCGATACTGACTGGGCTAGAGCCTGAACGAGTGATAACTGGAGCAATCGTGTCCACTGCAATATCTTTGGTCCCACTTGAGGTGTTCCCGGCAACATCTGTGGCGACTGCCGTTAGCGTTTCAGCTCCTTGGTTGAACGCGTTGATGGCACCAGCGGTCAAGACATAACTCCAAGTAGAACCATCAACGGTAACAGAATTGCCGTTTATGGTTACTGTTGAGCCGGATTCGTTTGTCCCCGTCACAGTTACGGTCGCCGTTCTTTCAGTGGCATTAATGATGTCGTCAGTCGCAACAGTGTTAATGACTGGAGTGGCCGGTGCGATAGTATCAACCGTATAGTTCAGAGAGTCATCTCCAATTCCGGTGTTCAGAGCTGCATCGGTCCAACCGGTATTAACAGAAATTACATTTGATGTGTCTTCAACATCAGTAGTCGGTGTATATATTGCCGTTTGTATAAGCGGATTTGTCGCGTCAATCGCTCCAATCGATCCACTGCCAACAGTCACATCGGCAGTAGTAAATCCTGTCGGAGCTTCGGAAAAAGTGAAGGTGACAAGCGCGGTGTCTCCGATGTTCAAAGTGGCATCATCCATTGTTACCGCTACTGTCGGAACAACTCCGTCCGTAGGAGTAACAGTTGTTGGAGAGGTCGCTGTGTTCCCTGCCAAATCTGTGAAATTAGTGCTTGTAAACGTGATTTCCGGTGTCTCTGCTGTTGTTGTCAGTGCATCCCCAAGAGTAAGTGTAATTATTCCTACTCCGGTTTCACTAGCTGCGGTTACAGTATGGCCTGTTACGGAAAATTCATTTCCGCTTGTATTTACCGTACTCCCATTAATATCCTCACTAAATGTTATCTCAATAGTGTTCACTGTTTTTGTCTGAGCGGAATTCAATGTTGGCGCGATGGTATCAACAACTTGTACCGACTGTGTGGCAGCGGTGTTGTTATTGGACGCGGCATCAATGGCTACGCTTCCAGCAACATCGACAGTAATGTTGGTTGTAGAATTGGAATCCGGCGTAATGGCAAGAGTGTAGACTGTACTTCCGTCACTCCCGCTAGCAAATGATCCAGCTTTAGTTCCTCCCGCGACAACAACTTCTCCAACCGTGAATCCGGTGACTGCCTCCGAGAAGGTGAAGGTGTACACCACACCGCCTCCCGCGATGTTCGCTGTGCCAGATTCATCGTCGGTGATAGAGACGGTCGGCGCTACTTGATCTGCGGCTGCCACAGCCCCGCCATCTGCAACTTCATTCCCGATGGTATCCATAACGTCGCCATCTGCGGCAACGTAGTTAACCGCGGGTGTTCCATCGGTCGCGGTAAGTCCTGTCGTGGTAAGCGTGATCGAGGTGTTACCGGAAACAGTCCCTGCTGATACAGCCGAAGTGCCCGTGACAGTAAACGAATCTGTATCAACACCACCTGAAGTGACATTTTCAGAGAAAGTCAGAACAATCGTGTTGAGCGCGGTTCTTGTTGCAGTGAAGGTTGGCGCAGTAGTATCAATCACCATGGCACTCGTGTTGGATATATTAGAAGACGGTGTAAGATTTGCGGCATTGCCGGCAACATCAGAAATTGTTCCTGAACTATCCACTACGATGGAACTTATCGCCAAATCGGAACTCGTATCCCCCGCTTGAACCGTGTATATGCAGGTACCCGTAGTCGAATTGGTAATTGCCGAAACAACGCAGGTGCGATCAGTATCTCCGGTTTCAAGAGTTACTGTAAGAGAATTAGTTGAAGTTACAACCTCGCTGAAAGTGAGCGTCACATTGATTGTGTCACCAGTATTATAGGGACCGTCCGATGTTGTTGAGGTAACAGCGACGGTTGGAGCGGTTACATCATCAGTAACCGTAATAGTAAAAGTCCTGGTAGCCGTGTTATTTGACCCCTGCCCATCGTCGGCGGTAACGGTAATAGTCGCAGAACCGGTTTGATTAGTGGCTGGAGTATAGGAAAGAGTTCTCGCGGCTCCACTTCCTGAAATTATCGGATCAGGTACGAGTGTTGTATTGCTTGATGATGCCGACAAAGTTACCGTTTGTCCCGATTCGTCAGAAGGACCGGCAGAAATACCAGTGATAGATACATTTTGCGAAGATGAGTTTTCGTTCACATTTTGGTTAGCAATCGCATCAAAAGACGGTGGGTCGTTTACGGCATTAATCGTAATTGATACTGTTGCCGGGGAGCTTGTTGCCATCCCATCTCCTACTTCGTAAGTAAAGGATGTTGCCCCGTTATAATTGGATGCGGGAGTGTAATCAAAAGACCCATCGGCATTTAAAGTAAGCGTCCCGCTTGAAACATTTGTTTTGAGCACAACTACGGATGACCCGGTAGTGCCAGTATCATTGGCAAGAACACCAGAAGGAACAGTCACGTTGAGAGTAGTATCTTCGTTGGTTGAATAGCTGTCGTTCACGGCCGTAACGGCTACTTGTGCCTGAGCCAATTCAACATACACAAAAGCGCCCGCGAAAAACACGGCCGCGAAAATCACGTACACGGATAGAGCGAATATTCCGCTCCTCTGGGCTGCGGTTCTGCCCGTTGCTTGTGCAAACATATATTTAGTTGTGCTGACGTCCTAGCTGTCTCGGCTCTACTTCGCTTCGGAGGATTACGCCCCGGAAGGAGGGAGTGGGTCGGGGCAAGCTCTGGCCTCGCTCTAATCAATTAATAATAAAATTAACAAATTAAGCCAAAGAAAGACACCTTGAAAAAACAATCAAAAAACAGACAGAAATAAGCCTAATGCTTCTCTTTCTGCCACCTAAACCGTACTTGCAAATAGTGTGCTCCCACCCTTTATTCTTGTCAACCCCGTAGTGAATTTTGGCGCCGGCTTTGCCCGCGCCCTTTGGCGCAGTGCCAAAATCTACTACGGGGTCAACCCTGTAGTTGTTACCCCATTACCCCATAGAAACTTCCTATGAGGTAAAGTGTGTGACATCGGATGTCGCACAGACACGCAAGAAGTAGCTTATAGACCACACAATTTCAATAGTTACAGAATAATTTCACTGTAATCCTTGTGGTCTATTCTCTTGAACATATTCTTCGTCTTCTTCTTTATTGAAATAACCGTCTAATAAAGCGTTTATCAACTTTTTTCTATCGGAAATCGCTTTATTAAAGTGGTCTCTACCAAACATATCAGGAACAACACTATCCTTTCCAAACATTTCGTTCATTTTTATCGTCAATTCAGATATCTCCTTCCATAGTTTTCTTATTCTTGCTTTAGGTGAATATAAAAAATAATACGAGAGCTCTGCTCCGGCATACACTCCCAGTAAGAATATAATAACTGTAGTAGTGGTCATTTCTAATTGTACCCCATAGGAAAATCCAATGGAGTAAGCTTGTCTATGCTTTGTTTAGTATTTTTGCGAGAAGATAGCCGAGGAGGGAGCCTGCGAGGCCGAGTGCTATCGGGAAATAAATGTGCAAAAAATCAAAATACAATTCGAAAATGACGGCAGGAATGAGCAAGATTCCCATCCACCAATATTTCTTTTCTCCTCCGAAGGCGGTTAATAGGAGGGTGAGGAAGAAGATATAGGAGAACGGCAACCCAGCCAAGCCCCGTAAATCAACAGCTCCGACTATAGAGTTTGGTGTAGGAAATAATTTTTCATATACACCCCCAAAAAACACGGAGAAGTAGTAAGACAAAACCAAAACTAGAATCAAAATAACAATTTTCTTTACAATATCCATAAACTTTAATTACTTACTAACCAATTAATATCTTCTAATAATAGTTGAAAAGCTTGTTCATTTATATGCTTTCCTCTTTGCGCATAAAGTTCATTCTTAAACGATATCCTATTTTCATTTTTTGATCCTAGTTTCTTTACCAGACTATTTTTAATTCCTTTATTGCCAATCCACCCCAGAGAATACGCTCTCTCAACATTGGAAATCGTGCTTCCCACTGTAGCTATATTTCTGAAATTAATCGTCGTACTCGCTGTATTGCCTACATAATCAGTAGCAATAATAGACACTGAATGATTTCCTAATTTCTCAAAGAATAAATCCATGTTGTCACCACTACTTATTATTCTATCATCAAATTTTAATGACTGCGAAAAAACTCCCGATTCGGCGTCCTCAATAAATATGCTTATAGGTAATACTTCGGAACGAATATAGTCTTTCGCTTGAGGAGAACTGACTGTAATTTCTGGCGAGATTACATCTGTTGGCTTAATTTCCAAAGATGCTGGATTAGAATTGTCTACCGAAAGTTTAATTTCCTCCATCTTCCCTATCTCTGTTTGGGCGGTAAAATCCTTGTCCGCGGAAATATTATCGGAAATATAGCCAGAGGCAACGGTATAATGACCGCTTCCGGTACCCTGCGTTTCAATTATATATTCCCCGTCCAACGGATTAGGAATAGTTATATATTCATCATCCGTAAGAAAACCGGAATAGAAAGCGCCGTCAATCTCATTAATTTCATTGCCTGCACTAAAATCTTTCCCGATTCGTTTGCCATCAGGAGCGACAACGACAACGTCCACGGGGGAGAGGATTTTTATGATGAGGAGTTTGAAATTCGGTATACGCCATTTGCTTACTAGGGTAACAGCATTTTCTCCTGTTAATTTTTTAAACACGACATCTTCCGTGTTTGATGGTAATAATCTATGCGTAAACACGGTCCTCTTTAAGTCGCTTGTTATAAATTCACTACTAATTGTTGGGACAGTTCCATCGCCTTTACCTCTTTCTAATCCCCTGTCGTTTATTTTCTCATTGAATCCCTCTGGATAACCATGCTCCCATAACGGTAAACTTGATGAATCTGTGACACGAATGAAGTTGATTGTATTGGAACCAGTGTCGCCAACTATATTAGTAATCCTCACTCCGGAATTAACCAGTGTTGAAGATGCGTTATTTAAATTTTCTAGAAAAGTATTGGCTGGATAATTATTTGGATAGACTCTTAAGTTGCTTGTATCATTATCGCGAAGATAATTATAAGTTGGCAATAATTGCTGAACTGAAGGAATGGGTCTATTTCTTACATAATCGAATAAACTGTCAAAGCCAACTTTTTTAGCCTCTCGAGAAAGAATGAGTTTCAGTAGGAAATCTTCTCCCCCTCCCCCTCCCACTTCTCCACCCTCCCAAGTCAAATAGGAGTCTGGCGCCCCCAAATGTGGCGTGCCGAGAAATATCAGCTGGTCCACGTCACTCCCATATTCGCCGGATTGTATATATTGCCGAGCAACCAGTCCGCCCATAGAGTGCGCCACAATATCAACTTTGGCGCATTCGCAAATAGCTTGAACTTCGTTTATTTTGTCGCTGAGCAAATGTGCAGTCTCCACATTGGATTGCCTCCAATCATAAGGTAAGGTAAAAAGATCCGTCCCCTCCGAATATCCATTCGCCAAAAGCGTGGCGATAAGGTCGTCGTATGTATGGAAAATCGGGTCAATCACCCACTTTCCATTTTTTTCCGCAGAGCCCAAAATGCCGGGGATTATTATCACAGGGTCAGGTTTTTCCGGCACGCTAAACGGATCGCTCAAGAGCCACGGGGTGAAAATCACTTTACCGTAGGCACTACTGCCCTTTCCTGAAGGATTTCCCGTGGCATTGTATGGCCCCGATGGATCGCCCCACCAATTATCTCGAGCATCCACATAAATACCACTTGAATTGCCAACCCCGCTTGACCAATTACTGGATAAACCGATAAGACTGCTTCTTGTTATTGTTGAGGTAGCATTTCCCCCTGTCACGCGAAAATTGCTCTGATTGGCGAAAAATTTTGAATCAGAAATGTCGAAACGACCGACGCTTTGCAAAAAAGCCGAGCCGGTGGAAGAAGCTATAGTAAAAAATGAACCAGTAAATATTCCGCCGTTATTGTAAATGGAAGCGTAGGAACCTCCAGTATTCCCACCGTAGCGAAAAATCGCGTGCGACACATTCATCGTTCCGCCGTTTATGGAAATATTCTTCCAGTCGCCGGCTTTTGGAAAACTGGCAAAATCATTTCCATTGGCATCGCCACCGACTTCATCGTCGGCAAAAGACGTGACGTAAACTGGCAACTCTTTAGTACCATTAATGTTAAGCGCGCCCCCGTCCAATTTGAAACCCAAAGAAAATCCGGACGAATTAATTTTTATAATAGTCCCTTTTTCTACGTTCAAACTTACGCCCGCCGGAATGGAAAAACTGCCGTTGATTACGTAGGGAATATAGTCGGAAGTCCAAGTATCATTGTGGTTGAGAGTTCCGCTCATGACGAATGCGTTTGTCCCGTTGCCCGAAGCTGTCACACCAGAGTGGACAACCGAAGCATTGCCGGATACAGAAAAAGCGACTGTCTTGTTGTTATCTACCGCAGTGTCGGAAACATTTAATACTCCAGAATGTAAACTAAAGCCAGTGCCATTATCGTGCACCAGTCCGTTGCTTAGGTTAAAAGCTCCGTCATAAAAGACGACCCCAATATACATACCACTCATGTCTATACGATCTCCCAAAAATGACGAACTATTGCCCTCTTGGTAATAGCCGAATTCGTCATTCCCTAAGATGTGCTTGCCTATGCCGATTGAAACATTACTAAGCGATACTTTCCCTCCTTTATTTATTATTTGCGCTCTGCCTTGGGGAAGCGATTTCCCACCGTATCTTAATTTAGTGTAAGTAAGTGATACCTCTCCCCCGCTTCTCACGATAATTCCGGACCAATCCTGTCTTGCTGGAGCAGAACTCGCGCCGTCGCCATTTGTGTCTCCGCCCACACTATCATCCAAGTAGGAAGTGAAAACTATCGGCATTAAAGCATTGCCGTCTGCAATTAGTTTGCCGTCGACAAATATTCCCTGAGCAGTGTAAAACCCATAACCGCGCGTCTTTACCACCGTACCAGGGCTTATAGTGAGAGTCGCTCCGGCAGAAACGGTAATCGGCGAATTTACAACATAGGGGCCGGCGGAAGCATACCATGTAGTGCTCGTCGCAATAGTACCCGACACAATAGTGGCGGCGTACGATGATGGAGTGAATAAGAAAAAAGCGCCAAAAACAACGGCAAAAACACAAGGATATGTTTTCTTGTTCATGAAGTTAATCTGGTAAAAAATCAATCACCCTGCGACAGAGACCGCAGGGTATGACACGGACTCATGACGCATTGGTGGTTCGATTTTACCATAATTTGAGATTATCCACATTGTTTTTTCCTTGATTTTTGACGTAATTTCCCACTATTCTCCAGTTGCCATGCTCGCCGACGGTAGCGGCATAGTAGCCGTCCGTCCAGAATTCTCCGCCCCAGAGGTCTTTTTTAACAGCAGGATGTTTCAAAAAGACTTGTTTGGCGGTAATGCTTTTGTAGAGTCTGACAAATTGACCTATGGAGTATTTTGGATGGAACGAGACCAGCAGATGTATGTGGTCTTGGTCGCAACCGATTTGTTCTATTTTTAGTTCGTAGCATTCCTCAAGTCTTTTTGAAACATCCTTAATCGTTCTGCTGATACCGTCGTCTAGTAGGGCTTTTCTGTATTTGACGGGAAAAACAATGTGGTAATGAGTGTCGTATACACAATGGTAGCCCCTCTGCGTCATGAGACAAGTATATCTGAAAACCGAGGGTTTTCAGACTTTCCTACAAGGTCCCTGTGGCAGAGACCACAGGGAAACGAGTTGTATCAAATAGAGGTGATGGGGATAAATTTCTACTCGAACAACTTGTGGATAACCTTCTTATGCCAAGGCGACGCCTTGACATATAATAAAAAGAAAAAATGTCGATTCGCCCATCTTTTGCAATAAATGAATGGTACCACTGCTATAACCGCGGAGTTGAAAAACGATTAACCTTTAACGACCGTTACGAATATGAACGTTTTTTAAAACTCTTATATATCACGAACAATGTCGATAAAATTCACTTGAGCGACATATCGAAAATGAGTTTTGAAGAAGTATTAAACATCCCACGAACAAAACCTGTCTGTGGCATAGGAGCATATTGTCTAATGCCTAATCATTTCCATTTACTCATAAAGGAAATAGTAGATGGTGGTATCACTATTTTTATGCAGAGACTACTTACGGCTTATACCATGTACTTTAATATAAAAAATGACCGAGTAGGGGGTCTGTTTATAAAACCGTTCAGGTCACGCCACATTAAAGATGACGTTTATTTCCAGTATGTAATAAACTACATACACTTAAATCCCGCTGAGCTTTATGAACCAGGATGGAGAGACGGGGTCGTTAAAAATTTGAATTTATTGAACAAGAATCTTTTGAGTTATCGTTATTCAAGCTATTCGGATCACCACAGCAAGAAAAAATTGACTGGGTATATACTCGATGACTCTGTATTTGACGTTGCAAGAAAAACTAAACCAAAAAAAATGCTAGAAGAAGCTGTTCGGTATTACAGTTCTTCCAATGTCAAGGCGACGCCTTGACATTGGGAAACCACAACATCTGCGGGTTAAGAAATGACGTCCTCCCCGCACTCGCGTGCGGGGTTTCCTTTGGGTCTCATGAG